>NZ_LZIK01000017.1:0-43984 GCF_001667105.1 Mycobacterium sp. 852002-51152_SCH6134967
CGCCTCGGCTGTAGCGCCGAATCCCGAACTCATCCTGGTCACACCCCGGCCCTCGGGTAAATCCGGGCCCCCCTAAATTCCACCGCCGCGGGGCTTTACCCCTATTTCGGGCGCTTTATGCAATTTCGCGGCGGAACTAAGGGCTCAGCCCAGCACCAGTGAGTCACCGTCGGCGCTCAGGTTGACCGGCACGATGTCGCCGTCGTGCACGTCGCCTGCCAGCAGCAGCTTGGCCAGCTGGTCGCCGATGGCCTGCTGGATCAGCCTGCGCAGCGGACGGGCGCCGTAGAGCGGGTCGAAGCCCCTCTGGGCCAACCACTTCTTGGCGGGTAGGGACACCTCGAGGGTGAGCCTGCGCTGCTCCAACCGCTTGGCCAGCTGCTCGAGCTGGATGTCGACGATGTGCACGAGCTCCTCGGGGTTCAGCCCGTCGAACACGATCACGTCGTCGAGCCGGTTGATGAACTCCGGCTTGAACGCCCCGCGCACCGCGGCCATCACCTGCTCCTCGGTACCGCCTGCGCCCAGGTTTGACGTCAGGATCAGGATCGTGTTGCGGAAATCGACCGTGCGGCCCTGGCCGTCGGTCAGCCTGCCCTCGTCGAGCACCTGCAGCAGCACGTCGAACACGTCCGGGTGGGCCTTCTCGATCTCGTCGAACAAGATCACCGTGTACGGGCGCCTGCGCACCGCCTCGGTCAGCTGACCGCCCTGGTCGTAGCCGACGTAGCCGGGAGGCGCGCCGACCAGGCGGGCCACCGAGTGCTTCTCGGCGTACTCGCTCATGTCGATGCGGACCATCGCCCGCTCGTCGTCGAACAGGAACTCCGCCAGCGCCTTGGCCAGCTCGGTCTTACCGACACCGGTCGGGCCCAGGAACATGAACGAACCCGTCGGCCGGTTCGGGTCGGCGACACCGGCGCGGCTGCGCCGTACGGCATCAGAAACCGCCTGCACCGCCTTCTTCTGCCCGACGACCCGCTTGCCGAGCTCGTCCTCCATGCGCAGCAGTTTGGCCGTCTCGCCTTCGAGCATGCGGCCCGCGGGGATACCGGTCCAGGCCGACACCACCTCGGCGATATCGTCGGGTCCGACCTCCTCCTTGAGCATGACGTCCTCACGCGCCTCGGCGTGCGGGAGCGCCGCGTCGAGCTTCTTCTCCACCTCGGGGATACGCCCGTACCGCAGTTCGGCGGCCCGCTCCAGGTTGCCGTCGCGTTCGGCGCGGTCGGCCTCGCCTCGCAGCGACTCGAGCTGTTCCTTGAGCTCGCGGACGACGTCGATGGCGTTCTTCTCGTTCTGCCAACGGCTGGTCAGTTGGGCCAGCTCCTCTTTTTTGTCGGCCAGTTCGCTCCGCAGCTTCTCCAACCGCTCCTTGGAGGCGGCGTCCTCTTCCTTGGACAGCGCCATCTCCTCGATCTCGAGGCGGCGCACCAGCCGCTCGACCTCGTCGACCTCGACGGGCCGCGAGTCGATCTCCATGCGCAGCCGGGACGCGGCCTCGTCGACCAGGTCGATCGCCTTGTCCGGCAGGAACCGCGACGTGATGTAGCGGTCGGACAGCGTCGCCGCCGACACCAACGCGGAGTCGGTGATGCGCACACCGTGGTGCACCTCGTAGCGGTCCTTGAGCCCGCGCAGGATGCCGACGGTGTCCTCGACCGACGGCTCACCGACATAGACCTGCTGGAAGCGGCGCTCGAGCGCGGCGTCCTTCTCGATGTACTTGCGGTACTCGTCGAGCGTGGTCGCGCCGACCAGGCGCAGCTCACCGCGGGCCAGCATCGGCTTGATCATGTTGCCTGCGTCCATCGAACCCTCGCCGGTGGCACCGGCGCCGACGATCGTGTGCAGCTCGTCGATGAACGTGATGATCTGACCCGCCGAGTTCTTGATCTCGTCGAGCACGGCCTTCAGCCGCTCCTCGAACTCACCGCGGTACTTCGAGCCGGCGACCATCGAGCCCAGGTCCAGGCTGACGACGGTCTTGTCGCGCAGGCTTTCCGGCACGTCGCCCGCCACGATGCGCTGGGCCAGGCCCTCGACGATCGCGGTCTTGCCGACGCCGGGCTCGCCGATCAGCACCGGGTTGTTCTTGGTGCGACGGCTCAGCACCTGCACGACGCGACGAATCTCGGTGTCGCGCCCGATGACCGGGTCCAACTTGCCCTCGCGGGCCCTTGCGGTCAGGTCGGTGGAGTACTTCTCCAACGCCTGATAGCTGCCCTCGGGGTCCGGGCTGGTGACCCGGGCGCTGCCGCGCACCTTGACGAACGCCTCGCGTAGCGCCTGCGGGGAGGCGCCGTGGCCGCTGAGCAGCTTGGCGGTATCCGAGTCACCGGTGGCCAGCCCGACCACCAGGTGTTCGGTCGAGACGTACTCGTCGTCCATCTCGGTCGCCAGGTTCTGGGCGGCGGTGATGGCGGCCAGCGCCTGCGGAGCGAGCTGCGGCTGCGAGGCCGCGCCGCTGGCGCTGGGTAGCCGGTCGAGAAGTCGCTGCGCTTCCGCGCGGATCGTCGCGGGTTCGACGCC
Source organism: Mycobacterium sp. 852002-51152_SCH6134967 (assembly GCF_001667105.1). Lineage (NCBI taxonomy): Bacteria > Bacillati > Actinomycetota > Actinomycetes > Mycobacteriales > Mycobacteriaceae > Mycobacterium > Mycobacterium sp. 852002-51152_SCH6134967. The sequence goes on from NZ_LZIK01000017.1 coordinate 2,533, forward strand.
GACGGCCTCGAGAAGGGGTGCGGCAATGCCGTCATTCTGGGTCAGCAGAGCCATCAATAAGTGGGCGGGCGTGATCTGCGGGTTGCCTGCGGACGTGGCCGCCTGCAACGCCGCGGTCAGTGCCGCCTGAGTCTTGGTCGTCGGGTTGAACGAGTCCACGACACCTCCCTTTCTGTGGGTACGTGAGCTTGGCGAAAATGCTTGTCGGATAGTTCAACGCCGTCAAGGTTGAGTCTGTTCCGCTCAAGTCTAGTTAATTTTCCGGGCCCCGACGCCGACATGGGCAGGTTCAGCAACAACACGCCGCACAACTGTCACAGTTTTCACAGCTGTATCAGCGAGGCTTGTCCCATGCGTCGACTCACCGCCGTGTTCGCGGGCTTCGCGCTGACCGCGGTCGTCTCATCAGCGCTGGCCGCCCCCGCGTCCGCGGCCGGCGACGAAGATCAGGTCCGCGCGGTCCTGGCCGGAATGAACGGCTCGTACAACCGCGCGGATTTCGAATCGTTCGCCGCCCACGTCTGCGCACCGATGCGCGGGGCCGCGGGGTTCGAGGACGGGTGGTACGCCAGCCGCAAGGCCGACGGTCCGACCCGGATCTCGGTCAGCTCGGTGACCGTCGCGGGCGAACCCGCGGCGTCGGCCGTCGCCACGGTGCGGTTCGCCGCCGCGAACCAGCCCAGCGCCAAGACCTTCGACATCGACTTCCGGCGCGAGGGCGGCGAGTGGAAGGCCTGCCGGTACCACCCGGCGCGATCGATCTGACCGTGACAGACGACACCGCCGCCACGGTCATCATCGGCCAGCGGGTCCGCACCGGCATGGAGCGAGAGTTCGAGAAGTGGCAGCGCGACCTCAACCGCGAGGCCTCCCGGTACCCCGGCTTCCTCGGCGCCGAGGTCAACCCACCCACCGCCGTTCAACCCGAATGGGTGGTGATCTACCGGTTCGATTCGGTCGCCCACCTGCAGGCGTGGCTCAACAGCGCCACCCGACAGGACGGCCTGAGCGCAGGCCGGCAGTACTTCGACGGTCCGGCCACCCAGCAGGTCGTCGGCGGTCGCGCCAAGGCGGACGATGCGCTGGTGACCGCGGTCGTCAGCCATCGGGTCAGCGCCGACGATGTCGACGATTTCCTCGCATGGCAGGAGCGACTTCGCCTGGCCGAGAACACGTTTCCCGGCTTTCGCGGTAGCGAGCTGTTCCGCCCCGTTCCGGGGGTGCAGGACGAGTGGACCGCGATCTACCGCTACGACACCGCAGCGGACCTCGACCGCTGGCTGGCCTCGAAACAGCGGCGCGACCTCCTTGCCGAGGGCGAGAGGTTCTCGGACTTCGAACTGCGAACCGTCGACAATTCGTTCGGCAGTTGGTTCGCCTTCGACGAGCACGGCAGACCGGCCCCACCACCCTCGGATCTCAAGACGTCGATCGCGGTGTGGGTCGGGCTGTATCCGACGGTCATGTTGCTCACCATCGCCCTGTCCCCGCTGCACCTGCCGTTGTGGTTGAACCTGCTCATCGGAAACCTTTTGTCCAGCTTGATCATCAGCTTCGTGGTCATGCCGTACTACGTGAACCCGCTACTGAAGCACTGGCTGCGTCCGCCGCCGGAGGCATCCCTGGCACGGACCAACGTGCGCGGCCTCGCGACAGTGGCGATCGTCATGTTGTTCTGGGCGCTGACGTTCCACTTCCTGACGGTGGTCTTCTACCGGCTGCACTGACACCGATCCGGGCGCCGCGACGCGCGCATGTCGCCGTAGAACCGCACCGGCAGCGGGCATTCCGATATGTTCGGCCTCGTGGACAAGGGATCGTTGCTGACCGAACTGATTCCCTTGGCGTTGGTGGTGGCACTCTCGCCGCTGTCGATCATTCCCGCGGTGCTCGTGCTGCACACCCCGCAGCCACGCCCGACCGGGCTGGCCTTTTTGGCCGGCTGGATCATCGGGTTGGCGACGCTGACGAGCGTCTTCCTCCAGGTGTCCAGCTTGATGGGTGGGCGCGAGGGCCAACCGCCGGGATGGGCGTCGTATCTGCGGATCGTGGTCGGTGCGGCACTCATCGTGTTCGGCATCCAGCGATGGCTGAACCGGAAGAAGTCAGCCCACAAACCCAAATGGATGCAGAGCCTGAGCACCCTGACCCCACTGCGGGCGGGCGGTGCGGCGATGGCCTTGACCGTCGTCAACCCGAAGGTCTTGTTCATCTGCGCCGCAGCGGGTTTGGCGATCGGCACCGCCGGCGGCGGTGCACGCGACGACTGGCTGGCCGTCGCCTGGTACGTGATCGCGGCCGGATCGACGGTGGCGCTGCCGATCCTGGCCTACGCGGTCTCCGGTGACCGCCTCGACCGGCCGCTGACCCGGCTCAAGGATTGGATGGACAACCAGCACGCCGTCCTGATGGCGGGCATTCTCGTCGTGATCGGCCTCATGGTGCTGTACAAGGGCATTCACGGGCTATGACTCGCCGAACGCCGGCAGACCGAGCTCGGCGGCGTCGGCGGTCAGGTACCGCGTGACCGTCGGCGCCAGAAGCCGTACCAAGTCGTCGTCGGGCAACGTGGCCATCGGTGGGATCTTCATGACGAAGCGCAGTATCGCCATCCCCACGAGTTGGCTCGCGGCCAGCAGCGCGCGCAGCCGGGCCTGCTCTCCTCCCCCGAGCTCGTCGGACACCGCACTCAGCACGTAGTCCCGCATGAACCCGCGGAACGCCTCGTGAGCGTCAGAGTTCGAGGTCGCCGACTGCAACATCGCGACCATCGTCGGCCCCGATTCGGGTGACTGCCAGATCCGCAGGTACGTCCGCACCATTCTGGTGCCGATGTCGGGATCGTCGTCGGGGCCACCTGCGAGCGCGGAGACCAAGGTCCCGGGGTCGACGATCACGTTGAGCGACGCCCGGAACAGCTCGGCCTTGGACCCGAACAGATAGAGCACCATCGACGGGTCGACATGGGCGTCGCGGGCGATGGCGCGCAGCGTCGTCTTCTCGTATCCCTGCGCGCCGAACCGCTTGCGCGCTGCGGCGAGCACCGCGTCGCGCGAAACCGGTTCGCCCTGGCGGCGACCGCGGCGTGTCGTTTTCGCTGGTGACGCCATGGCCAGAGGTTAGCATTTCAATGCCTGTTGAAATCTGCCGACCGCGGAGTTACGCTGCCGATGCATATTAATTCAACGATGAATGAAAAGGCAGGGCCATGACTACCGAAAGCGCGATGACTACCGAAACCCCCGCGCGGTCCAGCCACCACGCATCGCCGGGCCACGAACCGCCTGCCGCAATACGCGCCACCGGCGTGGTCGTGGTGCTCACCGTCGTCATCGCGATCGTCGCGTTGGCGTTCGCGCTGCCCGCAGCCCACACCGCTCCCCACCAGGTGCCGATCGGCGCGGCGGGCCCGCAGGCGGCGAGCGGACAAGTCGCCGCCACGATGGAACAGCAGGCGCCTGGCGCGTTCTCGTTCACCTATTACCCGAGCGCGGGTGCGCTGCGCGAAGCGATCCGCGCCCGCGACGTCTACGGCGGCATCGCACTCGGGCCCGACGGGCCCACGCTGATGATCGCGACCGGCGGCAGTCCGATGATCGCCCAGATGCTGACCCAGATCGGCAACGGCATCGCGCAGAAGACCGGCGCGCAGCTGCGCGTCGAGGATCTGGCGCCGCCGACTACCGACGACCCACGCGGCGTCGGGCTGGCCGCATCGGCGCTGCCCATCACCCTCGCCGGATTGCTACCCGCGATCGCGCTGATTTTCGCGCTCAAGCGTGAGGTGTGGACCCGGTTCACCGCCGCCGTGGTATTCGCCGGAGTCGCTGGCCTGACCATCGCCTCGCTGTTGCGCTGGGTCCTGGGGGCGATCGACACAAACTTCTGGGGAGTCACCGGTGCGCTGACGCTGGGCATCCTCGCCATGGGGTTGACGCTGCTGGGGCTGGGCTCGCTGTTCGGCCGCATCGGCCTGGCGCTCGGCGCGGTGTTGGCGCTTCTCGTGGGCAATCCGCTGTCCGGCCTGAACAGCGCCCCGGAACTGCTGCCGAGCGGATGGGGGCAGTTCGGGCAGTTCCTGCCGCAGGGTGCCAACGCCACCCTGCTGCGGTCGGCGGCGTTCTTCGACGGCGCGGGCGCCACGGTGCCGGTCATCGTGCTGGCCTGCTGGACCGCCTTCGGGGTCGCGTTGATCGTGCTGGCGGCGCTTCGCCAGCGAAAGGCGTCGCGAACCTGACATACACTCGGGCCGCGTGGGACTCGACGACCGTGACGCGCTGCGCCTGCTGCGCGACGCGGTCGATCCCGCGCTCGGCTCCGACCTGATCCGCAGTTTCTACACCCACTGGTTCGCGATCGACATCTCGGTGCGCGACCTGTTTCCGCCGGACATGGACGAACAACGGCGGCGGTTCGGGCACGCGGTGACGTGGGTTCTCGGCGAGCTCGTCGCCCAACGAGCACAGGAGCCGGTGGCATTCCTCGCCCAGCTGGGCCGCGATCACCGCAAATACGGTGTCACACAACGACATTACGACAGCATGCAGACCGCGCTGTATGCCAGCTTCCGCAATCACCTCGCGGCCAGCTGGGACGACCAGCTGGCCGAGGCCACGCACGACGCGGTCGCATTGATGATCGGGGTGATGCGCGGCGCCGCCGACGCCGAGCAGGGCCCGCCGTACTGCGACGGTACCGTCATCGAGCACATACGCGTCACCCGCGACGTCTCCGTCGTGCGGCTGCAACTGGACCAGCCGCTGTTCTACCACGCTGGCCAATACGTGACGGTTCAGGTTCCGCAGTGGCCGCGCCGGTGGCGGTACTTGAGCCCGTCGATCCCGACCGAACCCAGCGGCGGCATCGAGTTCCACATCCGCTCGGTGCCCGGAGGGATGGTGAGCACCGCGATCGTCGCCGAGACGACACCCGGCGACCGGTGGCGGCTGTCCAATCCCCACGGCGGGCTGCACGTGGACCGCGACGGCGGCGACGTGTTGATGGTGGCAGGCAGCACGGGTCTGGCTCCGCTGCGCGCGCTGATCATGGATCTCACCCGCTACGGCGTCAATCCGCGGGTGCACCTGTTCTTCGGCGGACGGTATCCCTGCGACCTCTACGACCTGCGCACGCTGTGGGAGATCGCCTCACAGAACCCGTGGCTCTCGGTCACGCCCGTCTCGGAGTTCAACACCGACCCGCCGTGGGCCGCGGACTATCCCGATGTGCAACCGCCCCGCGGCCTGCACGTGCGACAGACCGGCATGCTGGCCGACGTGATCACCCGTTACGGCAACTGGGGCGACCGGCAGATCCTGATCTGCGGCAGCCCGGCCATGGTGACGGCCACCAAGGCCGCCTTGATCGCCAAAGGAGCACCCGCCGAACGGATTCAGCACGATCCCCTGGCCTCCTGAAACGTCGCGCGGCGGGCGCCGTAGCCGTACACTCCGATCAAGATCAACGGTCGGGAGCTCAGATGGCGACGATGCGAGCCGCACGCATGCACGGGTACAAGCAGCCACTGCGGCTCGAGGAGATCCCCATACCCGACATCGAGCCGAACCAGGTGTTGATCAAGGTCGGCGGGGCAGGCATGTGCCGCACCGACTTTCAGCTCATCGACGGCTACTTCAGCCTGCCGATGCCGCTTCCGGTGACGCCCGGCCACGAGGTCGCGGGCACCGTCGACCGGATCGGTGCCGACGTGCCTGCCTCCGCGGGCCTGTCGGAGGGAACTCGCGCGGTGGTCTTCGGCCCCCTCGGTGACGGGTCATGCCGCCAGTGCCACCGCGGTAACGAACAGATCTGCAACCAGGGCCACTGGGTCGGCTTCGGTCCGCACGGCGGGTACGCCGAATACGTCCCGGTGGCGTACCAACAGGTGATACCCGTCGGAGCCGAACTGTCGCCGGTCTCGCTGGCGCCGCTGACCGATGCGGGTCTGACCCCGTACCGCGGCCTGAAGAAGCTGCGCGCGGCGGGCGTGCTCGGTCCGGGAACGACGCTGGCGGTGATGGGTGTCGGCGGCCTCGGCGCCTACGCCGTCCAGTACGCCAAGCTGCTCGGTGCGGGTGCCACGGTGGTCGCCTTGGCCCGCAGCGACGAAAAGCTGGCGCTGGCAACCGAAAACGGTGCCGACCATACGATCAACACCAGGGGTAAGACCGACGACCAGGTGCGTGACGCGCTCGAGCAGGCCACCGGCAGGCGCGAGTTCGACGCGGTCATCGAGTGTGTCGGCGCCGAGGACAGCATCCGGTTGGCCTTCGCGCTGTTGGCCACCGAGGGCGCGGTCGCATCGGTCGGCCTGGTGGGCAACCGCGTCGACATCCCGCTGTTTCCGATCGTCGGCAGGGAGTACACGCTCTTCGGCTCGTTCTGGGGCAACTACACCGACCTCACCGAGGTCGTCGCGCTCGCCGAGGCCGGCAAGATCAAGGACAGCGTGACGCAGGTCCGCTTCGAAGACGTCAACGACCACATCGACGCGCTGGGCCGCGGCGATTTCGTCGGCCGCGCGGTGATCGTCTACGACTGACCAGAGGGTGTCTGGTTTGTGCACTTGACGACGGTTTCGACGCTTCTGGCGTCGCCAGATTCACAAACCGGTCAAGCGCAGCATGCGACGATCGTCTTGTGGTTGACTTCGATGCCGTCACGCTGAGCGATCCGTCCTCGGACCTGACCGCGACGTTCGTCCCCGCCGCGGGCATGGTGGGCACGTCGTTGGCCGAGTCGGGTGAGGAGTTCCTCGGTCAGCGCCGCGGCCTGACCGCCTATGTGAACAACGGCAAGACGATGGGGATCCCGATCTTGTACCCGTGGGCGAACCGGTTGAGCGCCAACACCTATGAGGTCGACGGGTCCGTCGTCACGCTGACGCCGGGCGCAGGCGGCGTCCGGACCGATGAGCACGGCGCGCCGATCCACGGCGTGCTCGCCGCCTATCCCGGATGGGAGGTCAGCGACCGCACCGACAACAGCCTGACCGCCGTACTCGACTACGGCGCCGACCCGCAACTGCTCGCGGCGTTTCCCTTCCCCCACGTGCTCACCCAGCACGTGTCGCTCGACGACCGCACGCTCACCATCGAGACCACGGTGACGCCCACCTCGTCGGTGTCCGTACCGCTGTGCTTCGGCTATCACCCGTACGTGAAGATCCCCGGCGTACCGCGGGAGGAGTGGATTCTGAGCACCCCGGCAATGCGCCATCTGCCGGTCGACGACAAGGGCATACCCACCGGCGCCGACGAACCGTGGCCGGGTGGTGCGCAGACCCTGATGGTCACCGCCTACGACGACGGTTTCGACCAGGTGCCCGAAGGGGCGGTGTTCACCCTCGCCGGAAGCGGGCGCCGCATCGATGTGGCGTTCGAAACCGGTTATCCCGCAGCGCAACTCTTCGCGCCGCCCAACGATGACCTGATCGGCATCGAACCGATGGCGGCCCCGACGGACGCGTTACGCAGAGGCGGATACCGAAAAGCGGCCCCCGGCAAGCCGGAGACCGCTCGGTTCTCGATCAGGATTCGTTGACGGAAGCTCTACTCCGCCTGGCGTCGCCGCCGGCCGGCTCCGGGCTGCCAGACCACGACCGCGGTGCTCTTGGGCATCACGGCGAGGTCGCGGCGCGGAGACCCACGCAGCGCCTCGACTTCCTCGGTCAGCTCCCGGACCCGCGCCTGCAGAGCCTCGACCTGGTTGGTCAGCTCGATGATGCGCTTGATGCCCGCGAGGTTGACACCCTCGTCCTGGCTCAGCCGTTGCACCTCGCGGAGCAACTCGACGTCGTGCTGCGAGTAGCGCCTTCCGCCACCGGAGGTGCGTTGCGGACGCACCAGCCCGAGCCGGTCATACGTGCGCAACGTCTGGGCATGCATGCCTGCCAGCTCGGCGGCGACGGAGATCAGGAACGTACGGGCCTCGTCATTGGACCGTTTCGCAGCCATTACGCACCTGCCCATCCGGCCCGCGGATTGAAGCCGCTGGCCCGCTCCGCCTTCGCATAGGCCTCCAACGCCTCGGCCGCCTCGCCCTCCAGGTTCGGCGGCACCGCCACCTTCACTGTCACCAGCAGATCGCCGTGTCCACCAGAGCGTTTCGGCACACCACGGCCGCGCACGCGCAAGATGCGACCGTCCGAGGTGCCCTTGGGCACTCGCACACCGACGTTGCCTTCCAGTGTCGGCACCGAAAGCGTTGTGCCAAGCGCCAATTCGTGGAAGCTGACAGGTACGGTGACGGTCAGATCGTCGCCGTCACGGCCGAACACCTTGTCGGGCCTGACGTGAACGGTGACGTACAGGTCGCCCGACGGTGCGCCGCGCAGACCCGCTTCGCCCTGGCCGGCCAACCGGATCCGTTGACCGTCCTCCACGCCCGGGGGGATCCGCACGTTGATCGTGCGGGTGCGGGTGGTCACGCCGGTGCCCTTACAGTCCTGACAGGGGTGCTCGATGATCGACCCGCTGCCGCGACACTCGGTGCACGGCTCGGAGAATCCGAACGCGCCCTGGTTGCGGTTGATCACCCCGGACCCGTTGCAGTTGGGGCAGACTTTCGGACTCGTACCGGGACGGGCGCCGCTGCCATGACAGTTCGTGCACGGCGCGGGACTGGTGAGCCGCAACGGCATCGCCACACCCTTGGTGGCTTCCAGGAACGACAGCTCCGCCTCGGTCTCGAGGTCGTTGCCTCGACGCGGCCTGCTGGGTCGCGGCTGCTGGGCGCCGCGGCCGAAGAGCCCGCCGAACAGGTCGCCGATGTTCGCGCCGCCGGTCTGGCCGGCCGCGTCGAACAGGTCGTTCAGGTTGAACTCGACGCCGTCGCCGCCACCGAACCCGCCGTAGCCCCCACCGCCGCCGAACCGGCCGCGGCCGAACCCGCCGTTGGCGAACAGCCGCCGGGTCTCGTCGTACTCCTTGCGCTTGGCCGGATCGGTGAGCACCTCCTTGGCCTCGGAGACGGCCTTGTACCGCTCCTCGGCGGCCGAGTTACCGGGGTTGCGGTCGGGATGGTTCTCCGCGAGCAACTTTCGGGCCGCCCGCTTGATGTCCTGATCGCTGGCGTCAGAGGAGACGCCGAGCTCCTTGTAGAAGTCCTTCTCGACCCATTCACGCTGGGCCATACCGCGTCACCTCCTTCCGCTTCTGTAGGTTTATCGCAGTCTCACTTAGATTTTGCTGGTTGCCGACGAATCTCGTCGGATCCATCGTCGCCGACGAGTCGAAGGTGGCGCGGGATTCGCCGCTCTCGGCGATTCCGCGCCACCTCCTCGTCATTCGGCTTCGGCTTCCGGCGCACCGTCTCCCGAGGCGGTGTCGCCGTCGTGGCCGGCGTCCTCGGGGACCGTGTCCACCACCCCGACCAGGGCATGGCGCACGACTTGGTCGCCCACCTTGTACCCGCGTCGCATCACGGTGCCGAGGACGGGGTGAGTGCCCTCACCCTCGTGCTGGACGGCCTCGTGAAGTTCGGGGTCGAAGTCGTCGCCCTCGTCGCCGAATCCCGAAAGACCCAGCCCCTCAAGGGTGTTGACCAACTTGTCGGCCATCGCCTTGAACGGACCGCTCTCCAGGTCACCGTGACTTCGCGCGCGGTCGAGGTCATCGAGGATCGGCAACAGCTCCGAGATGACCGAAGCCTTCGCCCGGTCCGCGGCCACCTGCTGATCGCGCAACGCCCGCTTGCGGTAGTTCGTGAAATCGGCTTGCACCCGCTGCAGATCGGCGAGCAGTTCGGAGGCCTTGTCGGCCTCCTCCCCTGCCGCCGTCGCAGTGGGCTCGTCCGGCGCCGAGTCCGGCGCCGGATCTGAACCTGCTTCTCTCACTTCACCGGTGACGGGATCGATGCGCCGTTTGTCGGTGACGGTCACCGGCTCGTGCGGATCGTTTCCTGTCACTTGTTCTCCTTGTCAGATTCATCGTCGACGACCTCGGCGTCCACGACGTTGTCGTCCGCCGGACCCGCGTCCGCACCGCCGCTCGTCGCCTGCTCGGCCTGGGTGGCCTCGTAGATGGCCTGGCCGAGGGCCTGCGACTCGACGCCGAGCTTCTCCATGGCGGACTTGATCTCACCGATGTCGGTGCCTTCCAGCGCCTTCTTGGCATCGGCGATCGCCGCGTCCACCTTGGTCAGCGTGTCCTCGGGCACCTTGGAGCCACCTTCAGCGCCACGCTGCTCAGCGACGAACTTCTCGGTCTGGTAGACCAGCGACTCCGCCTGGTTGCGGACGTCGGCCTCCTCGCGCCGCTTACGGTCCTCCTCGGCGTGGGCCTCGGCGTCCTTGATCATCCGGTCGATCTCGTCCTTGGACAGGCCGGAGCCTTCCTGGATGCGGATCGTGTTCTCCTTGCCGGTGCCCTTGTCCTTCGCGGTCACGTGCACGATGCCGTTGGCGTCGATGTCGAAGGTGACCTCGATCTGGGGCACACCGCGCGGAGCCGGCGGGATACCGGTCAACTCGAAGCTGCCGAGCAGCTTGTTGTGCGCGGCGATTTCGCGCTCACCCTGGAAGACCTGGATCTGCACCGACGGCTGGTTGTCGTCGGCCGTGGTGAAGGTCTCCGACCGCTTGGTCGGGATGGTGGTGTTGCGCTCGATCAGCTTGGTCATCACGCCACCCTTGGTCTCGATACCCAGGGACAGCGGCGTGACGTCGAGCAGCAGAACGTCCTTCACCTCACCCTTGAGCACACCGGCCTGCAGAGCGGCGCCGACCGCGACGACCTCGTCGGGGTTGACACCCTTGTTGGGCTCCTTGCCGCCGGTCATCTCCTTGACCAGTTCGGACACCGCGGGCATGCGGGTCGAGCCGCCGACCAGCACCACGTGGTCGATGTCGGACACCGAGATACCGGCGTCCTTGACCACCTGCTGGAACGGCTGGCGGGTGCGGTCGAGCAGATCCTGGGTGATGCGCTGGAATTCGGCGCGGGTCAGCTGTTCGTCGAGGAACAGCGGGTTCTTGTCCGCGTCGACGGTGATGTAGGGCAGGTTGATCGAGGTGCTCTGGCTCGAGCTCAGCTCGATCTTGGCCTTCTCGGCGGCCTCACGCAGCCGCTGCATCGCCATCTTGTCCTTGGTCAGGTCGATGCCGGAGGTGCCCTTGAACTTGTCAACCAGCCACTCCACGATCCGGTCGTCCCAGTCGTCGCCGCCCAGGTGGTTGTCGCCACTGGTGGCGCGCACCTCGACGACGCCTTCGCCGATCTCGAGCAGCGAGACGTCGAACGTGCCGCCACCGAGGTCGAACACCAGGATGGTCTGCTCACTCTGACCCTTGTCCAGGCCGTAGGCCAGCGCTGCCGCAGTGGGCTCGTTCACGATCCGCAGCACGTTCATGCCGGCGATCTGCCCGGCCTCCTTGGTGGCCTGACGCTGAGCGTCGTTGAAGTAGGCGGGCACGGTGATGACGGCGTCGGTGATGTCCTCACCGAGGTAGCTCTCCGCGTCGCGCTTCAGCTTCTGCAGCGTTCGGGCGCTGATCTCCTGCGCCGTGTACTTCTTGTCGTCGATCTCCACGGACCAGTCGGTGCCCATGTGCCGCTTGACCGAACGGATGGTCCGGTCGACGTTGGTCACCGCCTGGTTCTTGGCGGGCTGGCCGACCAGCACCTCTCCGTTACGCGCGAACGCGACGACGGACGGCGTGGTGCGGGAGCCCTCGGAGTTCGCGACGACAACGGGATCGCCACCCTCCAGTACCGCGACGACGGAGTTGGTGGTCCCGAGGTCGATTCCGACCGCACGAGCCATGTTTGTTCCTCCTGAAATAGTCCTGCTAGATGTCCCGAGTGGGTGCACACTGCACTCAATCGGGCTGAGTGCACCGCACTCAAGCCTGCGCCGACCAACCCTAACCTGTCAACCAGACTTGAGCCTAGTTCACTCAACTGTCGAATCGGTCAACGGACCGCCTCGCGAGTTTGTTCCCTGGGCGTAGCGTCGATGTCGATGTGTCAGTACTGCGGCTGCCGCGACATGCCGCTCATCCGCGACTACATCTCCGAGCACGCCCACGTGCTCAACCTGGGCGGCGAGGCCGTCCGGGGTATCGACCGCGGCGACCTCGACACAGCGCGACAGCTTCTGGCACAGCTGGCCGAGGAGCTGAGCACCCACTGGCGCGGCGAGGAGAACGGCCTGTTCAAGCCCCTCCTGCGCGTGGAGTTGTTCGCCGAGCACATCGCGCCCCTCATTCGCGAGCATCGTGAACTCGCCGACCTCCTCGCCTCCGTGGACCTGGCCCGCGAGACCGATCAGCAGGCCATCCGCGACGCCGTCGAGGACCTCTGGGAGCACACCCGCAAGGAAGAAGACGGGATCTTCCCGGCGTCGATCACCGAATTGGACGGCGACGACTGGGATGCCGCGATCGCGGCGTGGCACGAGGCCCATCCCGGCCGGGAGATGGTCAAGTGGGGCGTGTGACGGTCGCCCGTCCCTAAGGTGGAGGAATGACCGCCGCACAACGGGAACGCGCCGCCCTCGTCGAGACCATGCGCGAGGTCGGACCCGACGCCCCCACCCTGTGTGGGGACTGGACCACCCGGGACCTCGCCGCGCACCTGGTGGTACGCGAGCGCAGGCTCGACGCCACCCCGGGGATCATGCTCCCGGCACTGGCCGGATACACCGACAAAGTGCAACGGCGGACCGCGCAGACCGACTGGGAGGAACTGCTCGACAAGGTCGCCTCCGGCCCGCCGCTGTACTCGCCGTTCAAACTGCTCGACCCGGTGGCCAACATGGGCGAGATGTACATCCATCACGAAGACGTCCGGCGCGCGCAATCCGGTTGGGAGCCAAGACCTCTGGACGACAGCACGGTCAACGCCCTGACGCGTTCGCTGCCGCTGATGGCGAAGATGACGCTGGCGAAGGCGCCCGCGCGGATGACGCTGAAGACACCGCAGGGCAAGGTGCTGGCCACGGTCGGAAAGGGTCAACCACTGACCATCGTCGGCGAAGCGCAGGAACTGCTGCTGTTCATCTCCGGTCGCGACGAAGTGCGCCTGGACTTCGACGGCGACCCGGCGACCGTCGAGGCGGTGCGCGGAAACCGTCGCGGCCTGTGATCTGTTGGTCGTATCTAAGCTGGCGTCCGTGAGCGCATCGGTGGATTTCCGGGTTTTCGTCGAACCGCAGCAGGGCGCGTCGTACGCCGACCAGCTCGCCGTCGCGCGAGCCGCCGAAGATCTGGGCTTCTCCGCGTTCTTCCGATCCGATCATTACCTGGCCATGAGCGGTGAGGGCCTGCCGGGCCCGACCGACTCCTGGGTCACGCTGGCAGGTATCGCGCGCGAGACCTCCACGATCCGGCTGGGAACGATGGTGACCTCCGCGACATTCCGATATCCGGGCCCACTTGCGATATCGGTCGCCCAGGTCGACGAGATGAGCGGGGGCCGAGTCGAATTCGGCCTCGGCGCGGGCTGGTTCGAGGCCGAACACCAGGCGTACGCGATCCCGTTCCCGTCGCTTGGCGAACGATTCGACCGGCTCACCGAACAGCTGCAGATCATCACCGGTCTGTGGACGACGCCGCAAGGTGAGACGTTCGACTACTCCGGCCGGCACTACACCGTCGTCGACTCTCCCGGCCTGCCCAAGCCCGCGCAGTCGCCGCACCCGCCGGTGATCATCGGCGGCCAGGGCGCCAAGCGGACGCCGGCGCTAGCGGCGAAATACGCCACCGAGTTCAATGTCCCGTTCGTAGGACTGGACACGGTCAAGACCCAGTTCGAGCGCGTCGCCGCGGCCGTGTCCGATGCTGGGCGTCCCGCCGATTCGATGACGTACTCCGCGGCGTTCGTGCTGTGCGCCGGCCGCGACGACGGCGAGATCGCTCGCAGGGCGGCCGCGATCAGCCGCGAGGTCGACGAGTTGCGGAATAACTCCCCGACGGTCGGCACGGCCACCGAGATCGCCGACAAGCTGGGACCTTTCCTCCAGGTCGGCGTACAACGCATATACCTGCAGGTTCTCGATATGTCAGACCTCGCCCACCTGGAGTTCGTCGCCCGCGAGGTGCTTCCGCAGTTTCGCTGAGCGGGCGCACACGGGCCCGCGGCCCTACGATCAGTGGCCGTGCCCGGCGGCAACAGCAACGACCACGACCGCGGTGGGGACCCGCCGCAGCAGCCCTGGTACAACCGCACGCCGGAAGTCGTCGGCGCGAGCCTGCTCGGCCTGGTCGCGATCGGGCTCCTGGTGTTGGCGGTCTCCTTCGTTGCCGGCCGGTCCAGCGAGCCGCCCCAGGCGCCGCTGAACTACGTGGAGCCGACGTTCACCCCGACCGAGACCCAGACGGCCACCACCGCGACCACCGGAACGGTCACCAGCACCAGCCCTCCCGAGACGACGGAGATCAACGACCCGCCGCCCTCGGAAACGACGACTTCCGGCAGCGAGACGACCTCGAGCAGTGAGACGACGACAACCAGCGAGCGGCCGCCCACCAGCGAGGCTGACGAGGACCGGACCACGACCCGCACGACGCGCCGACCCCGGACGAATGTGACGCGCACGCTCTATCCGTACCCCTGAGCGCCTACTATCGGTGGCCGTGGCGCGATACGGACCTCCCGACCCGAACCATCCGGACAACGAACCGACGGCGTACATCAATTACGGCGACGGCGGCCCCGGCGTGCCGCCCGAGGAGCCGGTGCCCTGGTACCGCAAGCCCGCTGCGCTGGTCGCGTTCGGCGCGATCGGTGCCCTGGTCGTCGCCCTGATCGTGTGGGGGCTGGCCAGTCTGATCAGCGGTAATGACTCCACGACCGAACCCACGTCGCTGACGCCGCTGACGACGACGGCGCGGACCACCGCACCCGCCACCACGACGGTGTCTCCCCAGACCGTGACCGAGACCATCACCGCGCCACCGGTGGCGCCCACCACCACGGAGCCGACCACCACAACGACCACCACGACGACGACCACTGCGCCGCCGACGACGACGATCATCACCACCGAAACCGAGACGGAAACGGTGACCGAGACGGTGACGGAGACGCCGGCTCCATAGTCGGTGTCGCGCAAAGGGCCGGGCAAGCTGCCGCTGCGCCGACTTCTCGTTTATCCGCCGCTTCGCCGAGAGATTTGCGATGATCACTTCGGAAATTGACGGCGTAGGAGATATCGGGGGATGGCCAGTCCGTCCAGTGAGATCGCCGATCGGTGTGGGTCGTGTGGCCATGACCTCCGCGCCGGAGCGCGCTTCTGCGACGCCTGCGGAGCCCGGGTTACCCCGCAGCGGCCCGTCGGTGAACGCAAGCAAGTAACGGTGCTGTTTGCCGACGTTGTCGCCTCGATGGAACTCGCGGCTCGGCTCGATGCCGAGCGCCTGCAAGAGATCATGCATGAGCTGTTCAACCGTGCTGGGGCGGTGGTGCAGCGCTACCAGGGAACCGTAGACAAGTTCACCGGCGACGGCTTGATGGCATTGTTCGGCGCTCCAAGGGCTCTCGAAGATCACGCACTGCGGGCCTGCATCGCAGCGCTTGAGATCCAGTCGGCAGCCCGAGAGCTCGCGACGGAAGTGCGAAATCGGGACGGCGTCGCACTGCGTCTGCGTGTCGGCCTGAATTCCGGTGATGTCATCGCTGGTGAAGTCGGTTCGGGCCCAGGCAGTTACACAGCAATCGGTCATCCCGTCGGAATGGCTCAACGAATGGAGGCGGCCGCTGCGCCGGACACCGTGCTGTGTTCTTCGTCGACGGCCCAGCTCGTCGAAGACGCAGTGCGGCTCGGCCCGCCCCATGCGATCGCGGTTAAAGGCAGCGACAAACCGGTGACTGCACGAGAGCTCCTCACCGTTGAAACCGACCAGACTGTATTGGGCCGCAACGAAGGACTGATGCTCGGCCGCCACGCCGAGCTGGATCGACTACAGAACCTCTTCGCGACGCGACGGGGATCGCTGGTCGGAATCGTCGGCGGCCCCGGCGTCGGGAAAAGCCGGCTCATCCGGGAGTTCGGCGCGGTCGTGGCCAACGAAGGCGCCCGAGTGGTCGTCGCTCGCTGCGAAGCACACACCACACAGCTCGCGTTCCGTGCAGTGACGCGGTTGCTGCGCGCCATGTTCGACGTCGAGGCACAGAGTGATGCCGACGCTCGCAAGCATATTCTGGCGACGTGCGCGGGACTCGAGCCTGATTCGATGGACGCACAAATACTTTTCGACGCGGTGGGGATCTCGGACCCGAAAGCAACTGTTCTGCACATCGGTGTCGACGGACGGCGGCGAAGACTGGCCGAAGTGATGGGCTCTGCGGTGCAGGCGCATTCGGGCAGATTTCTGTTCGTTCTTGACGACGCGCACTGGATCGACGAGCCCAGCGACGCCATCCTCGCCGATTTCGCTGGCAGACTCGCGGAAACGACGTCGATGTTGGTGACAACCTACCGTCCCGAGTTCCATGGTGCGTTACACCGCCATTCTCAGCACAAGCTGACACTGGAGCCGCTTACGAATTCGAAATCTTTGGAGCTGCTAGGCCAGCTTCTGGGCACTGACCCGTCGCTTGCGGGTGTCGCGAAGCGGATCGCCGACGCAGCGGCCGGTTACCCGTTCTTCATGGAGGAAATCGTTCGTGACCTCGCCGGTCGCGGGGCACTGACCGGAAACCGAGGAAGCTATCGCCTGATCGCGGATATCGGTGAGATATCCGTTCCTGCAACGGTTCAGGCCGTGCTCGCGGCTCGAATCGACCGCTTGTCCGCCGACGCCAAGGCGATTCTG
Source organism: Mycobacterium sp. 852002-51152_SCH6134967 (assembly GCF_001667105.1). Classification (NCBI taxonomy): domain Bacteria; kingdom Bacillati; phylum Actinomycetota; class Actinomycetes; order Mycobacteriales; family Mycobacteriaceae; genus Mycobacterium; species Mycobacterium sp. 852002-51152_SCH6134967. The sequence goes on from NZ_LZIK01000017.1 coordinate 19,289, forward strand.
AATTCGGCGGCCGTGATCGGTGGCCGGTTCGACATCGACACCCTCCGGGTACTGCGCGCAGATGCGGTAACACCGGGCTTGGCTGAGCTGGTGGCTGCCGAAATGATCGACCAGACGGAATTCGTTCCGCAGCAACGCTATTGTTTCCACCATCCGCTGGTGCGCGCGGTCGCCTACGACTCGCAGCTGAGCGCAACCCGCTCCCGAGCGCATCGTCGACTTGCGGCCGCCATCGAAGCGCGCGACCCAAGTGCCGCCGACCAGAATGCTGCACTGATCGCGACTCATCTGGAAGCGGCGGGCGAGCTCTCGAGTGCGTATCAGTGGCATATGCGAGCGTCGGAATGGCTCCGGCCGCGGGATCTGGCAGCGGCACGGATGGGATGGGAGAACGCACGTCGCATCGCAGATCAACTGCACGACAACGACAGTGACGTCATAGCAATGCGCGTCGCGCCCCGGACGATGCTGATGTCGACACTACTGTACGTCGGCGATGCCTCCGATACCGATGAGCGGTATGAAGACTTTCGTGATCTGGCGATGGCGGCGGGCGACCTGAAGTCGCTCGCTCTCGGCACGGCCGGGCGGATGTTCTCCCTGACGGTCAACGACTTCCGCGTCTCTGATGCAGCGGCGATGTTGCCACACCTCGATGCGTTAGCAGCCAGTATCGAGCTCGATGCCGCGACGCGTGGAATCATATTGAACGCAATAGCCTTTACCCAATTCGCAAGCTGCGAATTCGATGCTGCTCTGCAGACAGTCACCGAAATCGTCAACCTCCTACCAGACGCGCCGGCCGTTGAAGTCGCCCCCGCAGTAGCACTTCGTGGGGTGATCGAAGCGTGTCTAGGCGAGTCCGAGACGGGCCGACGACACCTCGAAGAAGGGTATCGGCAAGCGCGCTCGCTACCTCCCATCAACTATGCGTCGGTGCAGGTTTATTGGGCGGTCATGGTGACGCTCGGCCTCTGCGAAGCAGGCCATTTGGTCGATAACACACATGACGCGCTCAGTCGCGCGAAGGCGTTCGGAGATGCCTGCGGCATCGTCATCGCGCAATGGACGTACGGCACGGTATTGCTGCGCGCGGGCGAGGAACACCGCGGGAAGGCAATAGATGCGCTCCGCAAAGCGCGGGCGGACATCAACAAGTACCGGGTTGGGGTAGTCGGATTGACCACGATCGGCAGAGATCTCGCCATGGATGCCGCGGGTCAGGGGAAACTGGACCAAGCGATCACTGAGCTCCGAGTTGTCCGGGCGCAGAGCAAAGGGTGTTCACCGGTTTTCGGTGTAGTCGCGCAAGAAGCTCTAGTCGAGCTCCTGGTCGAGCGAGGAACAGCAGATGATCTCGCGGAGGTACATCGAATCGTCGCTCAGTGGCACGACGAACGCCCCGGCGCGCCTGCTCTCGATTTGTGGTGGATGAAGTCGCGCACCCTACTGGCGAAGGTCGAAGACCGCTCGGATGACTACGTGGACCTCGCGGGCCGGTACCTCGAGTTGTGCGAAACGTTAGACGCGCGAGGCAGACTGGCAGAAGCACACCGGTTCGCGAGCGAATCGAATACTCAGGCTGAGACGGTGTGAGAGATGGCCACAATCTTGGCATACACATCCCCCGCGCTGGGGCACATGATGCCGATCAGCGCACTCTGCATCGAGTTGTCGCGCCGCGGCCACACCATCCATCTCCGCACGCTGTCCAGCGTGGTCCACATGGCCACACGTCTGGGTTTCGACTCCGCCCCAATTGACCCCCGCATCGAAAGCATCCCGCTCGGCGACGGCAACACGACCGATCCTCGCCGAGCCCTGAAGGTCGGTGTCGCGGCCTTCGGTCGACGCGCCGCGCACGAAGTCACCGACCTCGCCGCCGCGATCGATGGCGTCAAGCCCGATGCTCTACTGATCGATGTGAATTGCTGGGGGGCGCGCTCGGCAGCCGAGGCCGGTGAAATCCCATGGGCGTGCTTCTCGCCGTACACACCGCCTATGCGGTCCCGCGAAGTACCACCCTTCGGGTTAGGCCTCAAACCGATGCAAGGAATCGTCGGTCGGGCCCGTGATTCGCTGATAGAAGCAGTAGTCACTAAATCCATCGAAAAGATGATGTTGCCGTCGATCAACAGTATCCGTGCCGATGTAGGCCTACCACCGGTGACGACGACCGATGAGTACCTGCGTCGGGCACCGCTGATGTTTGTCGCCTCTGGCAAGCCGTTCCAGTATGAGCAGACCGATTGGGGTGATGCGGTCCATATGATCGGGCCCTGCGCACTCGACCCGGCCTCGGACGCCAGTGCCGACTGGACGGAGTCGATCGACCAGCCGCTAATCCTCGTCGCGACGTCGTCGGAAGCGCAAGCCGACACCGACCTCGTTGCGACAGCGCTTGTAGCGTTAGCCGATGAGCCGGTGCATGTGGTGGCTACCGTCCCGACTGGACCGCCGAAGAACATGAGCATTCCGCCGAACGCGACGGTGTGCGGAATGGTCCCTCACAAAGCAGTCCTGAACCGAGCCGTGTGCGCGATCACGCACGGCGGAATGGGTGTGACACAGAAGGCACTCCAGCACGGCGTACCGGTGTGCGCAGTGCCCTTCGGACGCGACCAGTTCGAGGTTGCAAGGCGCGTCGAAGTGGCGAGATGCGGCACGCGACTGCCCGCGAAGAAGTTGTCAGCGGCACGGCTGCGCCTCAAAGTTCGCGAAGCCATGGCGATGACCGCGGGTGCCAAGCGGGTCGCAGCGGGATTCGCGGTGACCGGGGGAACATCGTTCGGCGCCGACCTGTTCGAGCAACGAATACTCGGCGGCTCCGGTCGTTGACGCTCTTACCGCCCGCGCGCGGCGTAACCGGCCACCAACGCCTCCGCGCTGCGGACCGCCGCCCGGCACGCCCTGGTGGTGAACGGGTCGTTCAACGGATGCTCTGCACGCCTGCGCCAGCGTTGTGCGGCCGCGAACGCCGCGCGCGGTCCGTCGTAGGGGTTGTCCGGCTGCAGGCCGAGCCTGCTGGCCGCGTCGGTACCCGAACCGCCGATGATCCGTCGCAGCGAGGCCATCTCGTCGTCGTTCAACGTCGTTGGCCGCGAACGTAACTGGCTCAGTAACCGGAGCTCTTCGAACGCGTGCGTGTCCGCGAGCAGCGGGTCGATGTCGGCCAGTATGTAGGGCGTTGCATAGATCGGGTTGGCCTGGACGAACTGCCGTAGCGACAGCAACGCGGTGTGCGCCTTGAGCAGATCCGACCGCTGCCCGAACTGCTGATCGATGACCTCCCGCAACGCCACCAGTCCGCTGCGCTCCAACAATTCGTCGGCCAGCGCCACCGAATCGCTGACACCGGCGCGCAGCACCGCGATCGAAATGCGGATCCCGAACATGCCGAACCGGTCCAGCAGTGCGGCCCGCGTCGCCGCATCCACCGGCAACTGGCTGTCGTCGCGGACGAAGCGGTCGACCGACAGCATCGCCTTGGTCAGCTCGGCGGCGTCCACCGCCGCCAACTTCTCCAGCGCGACGAACTCGCTCTGCCGCAGCGTCCGTGCCGTCAACGCCAGCAGGCCGGACACCGGAACCACTGCCTGACACGTCCCGGTCCGCTCCATCTCGGCGGTGAACCGCGTCGCGACGTCCTTGGCCGACAGCATCGCATCGATGCGCCCTGCCCCGATCTCGTCGGCGCGAGAGGCCACGCCGATCACGCCCAACGCGCCCGCGGATCCGCCGACCAGCTCGCCGATCTGCTTGAGCAGCGCGATATCGGCGGCGTTCAGCGTCCGCAACAGAAAGACCACCGCATCGACCCTTGGCACCCCGTCCGCGGGTACGAGCAGGCGCAGGGTGCGCTCCGAGACGTCGCGGGACAGCGACGACGTACCCGGAGTGTCGATGATCGTGGTGTCGATCAGCTCGGCGGCCGGCCACTCCACATCGAGGTCGACGATGTCCTCGGGGTCGAGCGTGGCGAAGTCGAACGTCAGCCCGCCCTCGTTGGGATCGCGCCCGATCGGCACGTTGGATCGCCTGCCGCCGCGATGATTCGCGGTCACCTTCGGAGTGGGACCGTGCCGGAACCACGTCACAATGCGGGTGGCCTCAGTGGCGTCGGTCGGCGCAATGTCCTCGCCCACAAGCGCATTCACCAACGTGGACTTGCCCGCCTTGAGCGTGCCGGCCAGCGCGATCCGGATCGGCTGGTTGAGCCGACCGCCGATGCGCTCGAGCTCGTTGTGCACATCGGGGCGATAAGCGTAAGCAGGATCGGCCTGGTACGCCTGGATGGTTCCACCCAGGATCGCGCGTACCTGGTCGCTCGTGCTCATCTCGCGCTGCCCACCAATGCTCCTGCCTGCTCTCCGGCGTTCGGCGATGGCCAAGAGTCCAGCTTAGGCACCGCCGCGGCTACGTGGTCTTGACGGGTTCAGGCGCGGATTCGGGTGGCATCAGTTTGGTGGCGTGATCGGTGACCTGATTGAGGATGTTCAGCTGGCGCTCGAGTTCCTTGATCCGGCCGCTGCGTTCGGCCTCCTGCACCTGCGCGGCGGCGATGGTCGCCTGCAGCGACTCGTTGAGTGATCGAGAGGTCTGGTTGGCGATGCCGCGGTAGTGGTCGCGCAGCTGCCGCTGGATCGCCTTGAGCCGATCGCGCGATTCCTTGCCGACCGCGAACTGCGTGTCGTCAAGGAAGCGGCGGGTGTTGGTCTTGGCTTCGTTGCGGACCCGCAGCATCCGGTTCTCCATGTTCTCGCGGTACGCCGTGCGCCCCATCAGCAGACCCGCCCCCAGCGAGATCGGGTTGAACATGCCCAGACCCGCGAACGACGTCATCATGCCGAACATCAGGACGCCGCCGTACGAGCCCTGCATCCCCATGGTCAGCTTGCGCCCCGCACGGACCGGCCTGGCCTCCAGCTTGCCCACAGACTTCATCTCCCCGAGGCTGGCGCCCATCCGGCTGGGGTCGAGCTGGGGCATGCTGACCGCGTCGAGGCCCGCCTCGACGAACGTGCGCGCGACATCTGCGGCCAGCGCCTCGGCCCGTTGGTACGCCCAGACGAAGTTGTCGCCAACGGCCGTGGCGACCGCGTTCTCGAGTTCGGCTCCGATTTCGGCCCAGTGATGCGTCGGGTCGCAGGTGTCGATGACCTTCTCGATGTGTTGGCCGATGATGCGGAACCGCCCGCGCAGGTCGTGGTCGACATCGGCGGTCAGATCGGCGATCCCGTCGTTGAGCACCTGCTGCCACAATGCTGTCTGCTGCAACGCATCCTGGGCCTCCTGCTTGCGCCGTTCGAGGTCCTCCTTGAGCCGATCCCGCGTGTCGGGGTCGTTGAGTGCGGACAGCTCGGCCTTGACCTTGAGCGTCAAATGTTCGGCAGCCAAATAGATCTCGTTGACGACATGGTCGCGGATCCGCCCGTTCTGTAGCGCCAGCACCTGCTCACTCAGGAACTTCACGATGGCCGGGAAGTTCGACTCTTCGTTGAGTTCCTTGTCGTTGAGCGCGATCGCGTGGCTGCGCAGCAGCGAGGAGGCCGGGATCATCGGGACGGTGACACCCGCGCGTTGCAGGTGTGCCTTGTTGGCCTCGACGATCTGGCGCCAGTGCGGGTAGAGATCGGTCTTGGTCGCGACTATCGTGGCGACAGGGCAGATCTCGAAGGCCTGCCGCATGAACGTCATCTCGGGTTCGGTGAACTCCTGGCTGGTGTCACTGCACATCAGCAAGGCATCGGCGTCGGGCAGCAGGCCCAGCGTCGCCGACAGATGTGGTTGACCGTGCCCGCCGACGCCGGGGGTGTCGACGAACGCGAGCCCGTTCTTGAGCAGCGGGCTGGCCGCGGTCACCTCGACCCGGATCACCTCACGCCCGTGGGCTTGCGGCGCCCGGCGCAGATCGTTTTTGATGTCGGCCATCGAGATCTCGACGGCCTCGGGTTCCTCGCCCTCGCCGCGCGCCACGATCAGCTTGGCGGCGGCGGTCTCGCCGTAGGTCACCACGGTCGGCAGCACCGTGCTCTCGTCGTCACCGACCCGCGAGACAGGAACGTTCAGCAGCGAGTTCAACAGCTGGCTCTTGCCTTGTTTGAGCTGTCCGGCGATCACCACCCGGATCTGCGGGTCGGTGATGCGGTCCTTGGCCTTGGCCAACCGCTCGACCAGATCAGCGCGATCGTTGGCGTCGGCGATCCTGCTGGTGTGGTCGATCAGCTCGACGATGACCCTTGTTTGTTTGGCCGGCTCGCCGGCCGAAGTCTGTTTGGCCGGCTCGCCGGCCTTTGTTTGTCTGGCCGGTCGTGGGTCGTTGCCTTGGGTCATGAAGTCCTCGCGTCCGGGTGGGCCGGTGAGTCAACGGTAGACGTGCCGACTGGCGGGGATCGTGGTTTGATCCCCGCCAGCGGCGTTGTGTGGTTGGGCTCAGAACAGGCCGGTGTCGACGGTGGTGTCCACATCGACATCGGTGTTGACCTGACCGGAGTTGTCAGTCGAATTGTCTTGTCCGGAGTTGTCGACCGAGTTGTCGACCGAGTTGTCCACCGAGTTGTCCTCGATGCTCGACCCGCCCGAGATGCCGCCGGTCACACTGCCGTCGATATCGCCGACATTGGTCTGGTTGCCATCGACATTGGTGGTGGTCGTGTCGTTGTCGTTGATTACGATCCCGCCACCCGAGCCGCCGGCCCCACCGGTGGCGTTGCCGCCGTCATTGCCGACCCCGATCAGGCCGCCACCGCCGTCACCGCCCGAGGCGCTGCCGCCGCTGCCACCGCTCATGTCGACGTCGTTGATCACCGGGCCCTCGTTGTCGGAGATGATGTCGCCGCCGGCGGTCTGGTCTCCGCTGTCGTCGATCTCATTGTCCTCGCCGATGTTGACGTTGGAGTCCTCGATGTCACCGGTGTTGACGTTTTCGTTGTCATCGCCGACGACGTTGCCGTCACCCTCGACGTTGGTGGCATCGATATCGCCTGCGGTGCCGGTGTTGACCACCCCGCCGTCGGTGGCGGTGTTGGTGGTCTTGTCACCGAAGGTGATGTCACCGAACTCCAGCCCGAAGTTGCCGATGCCCTGCTGCTGGTCCTCACCGGCGTGGTTGACCGTGTTGGTCTCCGGGCTCAAGAACCGGGTGTCGTTATGGCTGAGGGTGTCGTTGTTGGACAACACCTCGGTCTGCCGCTGCGGGGCGAACGCGATCCCGTGCGTCTGGGCCACCGCCTGCTGCAGCCCCACCACCGGATCACCACCCCCATGCACCACCGCCGCAGGCGCCACGGTGGCCGCCACGGCCTGCACCTGGGCGGCCGAGACGTTGCCGAAGCCGGCCTGGTGCAGTTCGCGGTCGGGGTCCGCCACGAACGCGGCGGCGGAGACAGGGTCGCGGAACAGGTTCAGAAACCAGTCGATGAGGTTCATGTCGGATCCTTTCGAAGATGTTGGTCTTGGTCTGGTCGCCGGGCTGTCCGGCGAGCTGAGAACCACGTTATGGCCGCCGCGACGCCCCTGAAACGGGGTCGCGACCCCTCCCTGCACAGCACCGTCCCGGGATCGGACTAGGGGTTCGGTTAGGGGATTAGGGGATGGCTCGGGAATCGGCCGAAAGGTCCGCATTCTCGAGCCGAAACGGCAAAAAATGCGCGGCCCCTCAAGGGGCCGCGCATTCCTTCGGTTCAGGTTTGTCAGTCGAAGATGTCGAATCCGCCCGCGTCGATGTCGAGCTGCTGCACATCGGCGAGCGCGTCGCTGAAGTCGTCGCTGGTTACAACGTCGTCGACGACGTCCTCGATCACCGGCTGGTCCAACTGCAACGCGGTGTCGTCGGCGTCGGCGACGCTCGGGACATCCGGCTCGGCGAGTTCAGGCACCCCCGGATCGGAGATCAACGCGGCGGACACGTCGTCCACCACATCGGCGGGCACGTGATCGCCGAACGCGTCGAAGGCGGCGGTGGCCGCTCCGCTGCTCCAGACGTTGCCTGCCGCTTCGGCGATACCGCCGTCCAGCGCGGTCGGAACGGTCGTCGGAAGGGCCGACATCGACTCCGACACCACCGGGATCAGGGCGTGGACATCGGCACTGGTCACGTTCGTCAGATTGGCGTCGAGAATGGCTTGATTCGGATCGGCGGCGAAACGCGCGGCTGCGTCGGGATCACGCACCACCGACATGACGAAGTCGAGTAACTCGTTGGCCATGAAACACCCTCCCTCCCTCGAACAGATATAGGTGGCTAGAGACAAGACCTAGCCGAGTGGCCTGCCACGATGCTATCGACGGTTACCGCCGCGGTGATCGGTGCAAAACCCACCTGCTCGGCCCGGTCGTTAGGGGATGCGGTGTTAGGGGATTTCCTCCCACTAGGGGCAGCTCCCGTGTCCGAAGACGTTGAGCCGCTATCGTGATGAACGGCCAAATGTAGAGGTGGAGATGAGCGACTCACTCGGGTTGTCGATCGGTTCGACCAACTTGGTGGCGGCCCGAATCGGCCGCCCCCCGGTCATGCGCCGATCGATACTCACCGTATTCGACGATCGCGCGCCGGAGGTCGGTGTACCCGCCGAAAACCCCAACCTCAACCAACCGGGCATGGTGCTGAGCGGTTTCGTCGAACGCGTCGGCGACCCGGTGCCGTTGGTCGCCGCCGATGGCTCACCTCATCGCGGAGAGCGGGTGCTGGTCGAGGCGCTCGACGCCATGGCGCGCACGGTCGGCGGTGGGGCCCCTGTCGTGATTGCGGTGCCCGCGCACTGGGGGGCGGCGACCACGGGCGCGCTGCGGGGCGCCCTGCGGGCGGCGCCGGGCCTGGCTCCCGACGGGGTGCAGCCTGCGCTGGTGCCCGATTCGGCGGCCGCGCTCGCCGCACTGCAGGCCGCGCCGGGGTTGCCGTCGAGCGGTGTCGTAGTGCTGTGCGATTTCGGCGGCAGTGGAACCAGCATCAGCCTGGCCGACGCGTCAGCCGGCTACGGCCCGATCGGGGAGACGGTCCGCTACGCGGACTTCTCCGGCGACCAGATCGACCAGCTCCTGCTCAACCACGTCGTAGCGGGCATCGCGGCGGCCAACGACGCCGACCCCGCGGGCACCGCCGCCGTCAGTTCCCTGGCCCGGCTACGCAACGAGGCCCGCGTGGCCAAGGAACAACTGTCGGCCGACACCGCCGCGGTCGTGCACGCCGACCTGCCGGGCTTCAATTCCGACGTGCGCGTCACCCGCACCGAGCTGGAGCAGCTGATCAGCGAGCCGCTCGACGGGGTGCTCAATGCCGTCCAGGAAGCTCTGCAGCGCAACAATATTCCGCCGGTAAATGTCTCGGCCGTCGCGACGGTCGGCGGCGGGGCGAACATCCCGCTGATCACCCAGCAGTTGTCGACCCGGCTGCGCGCGCCGGTCATCACCACGCCGCAGTCCCAACTCAACGTCGCTGCGGGCGCCGCGCTGATCGCCGACGCCGCCGAGGCTGCCACCGGGATGGCCGCCGTCGCCCCCGATGCCCCGACCGGGATGGCGCCGACGAGCATGTCCGCCGCAGCGTGGGCCGCCGGAGCCGCAGGCGTCGCAGCCGCCGAGTCGGCCTCCGACGGCGCAGGCTCGGCGACGTTCCGCGCCCTGGCGTGGTCGCAGGACGACTCGCCTGTCGACGAGCCGGTCCCTTATGCCGGTGAGGATTACACGTTCGAAGCGGGCGGAACCGGCGCTCGGCCCGCGATGGAGTTCGCCCACGAGGAAGAGCAATACGAGCCGGAACCCGAACCACTGCCGTGGTACCGCAGGCCGGTGGTGCTGTTCGGCGCGGCGGCCGCAGCCGCACTGCTGGCCGCCGGTGGTCTCGCCGTCACGCTGACGAGCACCACAGGTGACAGCACTCCGGTCACCGAGACCGCGACGACCTTCGAGTCGGGACCGTCGCCGGAGACGACGACTTCGGTTGCACCACAGACGGTTACCGTCACCGGAACGGATGGGCGCCCGACCACCAGCGTGGTCCCGCCACCCCCGCCCCCGGAGACGACGACAACCACGACGTCACCCACCACCACAACCACGACGACGACGACGACCACTACGACGACGACAACGACGCAACCCACCACCACGACGACGCGTCCCACGACCACGCAGCCGACGACCACCCAGCCGCCGACCACCGACCCGCCCACCACATCGGTCGAACCGGAGCCGGACATCCCCGTTCCGGACGCGCCATAGACCGATGACCGCGTCGGACCCGCGGACCGAGATCCCGCCGCCCGCACGCGAGGCGGTCGCAGGGCTGGCAGCCGCGCCGACCGAGCCGGTCAAACTACTTGTGTCGGGCGGCATCGGCACGGGCAAGACATCGGTGCTGGCCGCCGTTCGAACCGCGCTTCGGGCCGCGGGCGTAGGGGTGCTCACCCGCGTACCGCGCGCTGACGACGATCCGGCGGCCGCGGTCGTCCTCGACGATGCGCACCTGCTGGACGATCACGAACTCGGCGAACTCGCGCGACGGGTGTCGGATCTGCCTTCGACGCTCGTGGTCAGCAGCGAGCCGATCGCGCACCGCCCGGCGATGCGCGCGCTGTCCACGGCGATCGAGCGCGAGAACCCGATCATCAGCCTGGGACCGCTGCCCCCGGCCGACGTGGCAAGCCTCGTCACCGAAAAGCTCGGCGGCACACCCCCGTCCGACATGGTGCGATCTTTCGTCGTGGCGACGGCGGGCCTGCCCTTCCTGCTGCAACCGGCGATCGCGGCCGTCGTCGAACTGCAGGACGACGCGCCGGCCACCGCGGTCCTGCAGGCGGTCACGTACGCGCTGACCGAACGGCTGCGCCGCCTCGACGACGCGACACTCGACACCCTTCTGGTCACCTCTCTGAGCAGAGGCCTCGGTCCCGACGACGTCGCTGCGGCGTTACGTATGGACGCCGAGCAGGCTTACACGGTGGTCGATCGCGCCCGCGCCACCGGTCTCGCCGAGCCTTCCTACAGCCGGGCCTTCCTGCGCACCCTGCACCGATGTGTCGCTCAGATCCTCGGCGCCGCACGTCATCACGACACCGAGATCTCGCTTCTGGTGTCGCAACTCGAATCATCCACGCTCTCACCTGAATTGGCGCTCCAGATGGCCGAACACGGTCTGCGCGACGATCGGCTGGCGAGCGCGCTGGCCGACATGGCCACCCGTAGTCGCAGCCAACCGACAAGGGCGGCACGGCTTTACCGCGCCGCAGTCGATGCGGGGGCGACCACGTTGAGTCCGCGGCTTGCCGACGCGCTGGCGCTGACCGGCGACTGCGTCACCGCTGGTCGGCTCACCGATCAACTGCTCGGCTCCGACGATGCGGCCGAGAGGGCCGCCGCGGTGAGGATCGCCGCCAGCATCGCCCTGCACGACGGCAGCGCAGCACAGGCCGCGGACCTGTTTCGTTGGCTGGGCCCGTATCCCGACGCGTTCGTGAGCGCGGCGGGCGCGGTGGTGTCACTCGCCGCAGGCGACCTGTCGGCCGCTCGGACGGCGCTGTCCGCCGAGAGCGCCGGCCCGCCCACCTCCACGGCCCGAGCCGCGCGCAGCCTCGCCGACGGCCTGTTGATGTCGTTGGACGCTTCATACCCCGCAGCCGTCTCCCGGTTGGGACAGGCGATCACCGCCGACCAGCCGGCGGAAGGCGTGGCCCCCGACACCCCCGCGGCGCTGGTAACGCTGGCCGCCCTGCACGGGGGCGATCCGGTCCGGGCCCGCAGCGTGATCGCCCGTGCGGTGCGCGCCAGTCTCGAAGACGGTACGGAGGCAGCGCTTTTCGTCGCCCGAAGACACCGGCTGCTGCTGGGCTGGGTGCGGATGCAGGACGGGCAATTGCCCGCGGCGACGTCTGACGTGGCAATCGCGTGCGCGGACGCCGAGACCTCCCCGCTGCACCGCCGCGACGCGTTGTGGGCGGCCGCGCTGCAGACGGCGATCGCGCGCCGCAGCGGCGACGCCGGCGCCATGCAGAAGCACTGGTACGCGGCGGTCGAGGTGCTCGCCGAGTACTCAATGGACCTGTTCTCCCTACTGCCGCTCGGTGAACTGTGGGTGGCCGCTTCCCGCATGCGTCAGATCGACCGGCTGCAGCACACCCTCGACGAGGCCTTCGCGCTGCTCGGCTCGCTCGGTGAGCCCGTGTTGTGGTCGACTCCTCTGCACTGGGCCGGTGTGCACGCGGGCATCCTCGCCAACTCCCCGGACGCCGTCGCCCCGCACGGCCAGGCGCTGACTGCCGCGGCCACGCACAGCGCCTTCGCCAAGACGCTGGCCACTGCCGGCCGCACCTGGTTGCGGGTTCTGGCCAATCACGTCGATACCGACGAGGTCACGACGGCAGCGCGACTGCTCGCGCAGGTGGGCCTCACCTGGGACGCGACCCGGTTGGCCGGTCAGGCTGCGCTGCAGACCCCCGATGGCCGGGTGTCGGGCGCGATGCTGCAGCTCGCGCGGGACCTGAAGCAGACCGTCGCACCCGACGACGCACCCGGATCCGATCAACTCGCGGCGCCGGAGACCGCCCGGACCGGCTCGGCGCGTCCCGCGTCGTCTCGGCTGTCCGACCGCGAGCGCGAGGTCGCCGAACTGCTGCTCCTCGGTATGCCCTACCGCGATATCGGGACACAGTTGTTCATCTCGGCGAAGACCGTCGAACACCACGTCGCCCGAATCCGCCGTCGTCTCGGCGCCGAATCCCGCTCCGAGATGTTGTCGATGCTGCGGGCCATGTTGTCTCCGCAGTCGTGATCCCCCAGCGCGCCGCCATCCCCTAACGGCAATCCCCTAACCGCCGTGTCCGACGACGGGTCCGGCACCGGATTCGCCCGCCTGCGGAGCGCCATAGCGTCATGCCATGTTCAATCACCAGGCAACTCCGGACCGGCCGCTGGGTGTTTCGGTCGGCGCGACCTACCTCGCCGCGACCAGTGACGGACACGCCGCGGTGATCCGGCCTTCCGAGCTCACGCTGCACGGGCAGCGACTCACCGGGTTCGTCGACCGCATCGGCGACCCGGTTCCGCTCATCGCCTCCGACGGCTCCGCCCATCGCCCCGAGCAACTGCTCGCCGAAGCGTTGCGCACGCTCACTCAGTCGGCCGAGGACATCACGGTCGCCGTACCCGCGCACTGGCGTCCGTCGGTCGCCGACTCCTTGCGCCACGCCCTGGGCGGCGACGTGCCGGTGGTGTCGGACGCGACCGCCGCTGTGGCCGCGCTGAACGCCGAACCCGGGCTGCCCTCTCGCGGCGTCGTCGTGCTCTGCGACTTCGGGGGCAGCGGCACCAACATCACGCTCGTCAACGCATCCTCGGACCACGCCGTGGTCGGCGAGACCGTCCGGTTCGCCGATCTTTCCGGCGATCTGGTGGATCAGGCGCTGATGGCACATGTGATGGCTCCGTTGGCTGCTGACACCGACCCGCCCGGAACGGCTGTCGTCGGTTCGCTGGCGCGGCTACGCGACGAGTGCCGCGCCGCCAAGGAGCGGTTGTCGGCCCACACCGCGACGGCCGTCGCCGTCGCTCTGCCTGGACACCACGCGGACGTCAGGGTCACCCGCGCCGAGCTCGAGGGGCTCATTCAGCGGCCGGTCACGGATTTCCTTGCCGCGGTGGATGAAACGCTTGAACGCTACGGGGTTCCGGACGCCGCGGTTTCGGCGGTGGCGACCGTCGGCGGCGGCGCACGCATCCCTCTGCTCACGCAGAAGCTGTCTGAACACCTGCGGGTACCGGTGGTGACCACCGCGCGGCCGCAATTGGCCGCCGCCGTCGGGACCGCTCTGATCGCCCAGCGCCGGCGCGTCGTCGACCCGGAGACCACGCTCGCGCCCGCCGGGATCGATGAAGCCACCGTCCGGGTCGAGGCCGGACCGTCGTCGGCCACGTTCGGCGCGCTGGCCTGGTCCGAAGACGACCAGCAGGATGCGCCCCTGCCCTTCACCGATTCGCGCCCCGAACTTCACTTCGAGCATGAGCAGTGGCAGGAGGAGGCGGCGGCACCGCGACGCTCCCCGCTCATCCTGTTCGGCCTCGCGGCGGCCGCCGCGGTGGTCACGACGGCCCTGTTCGGCTTCACGCAGTTGCGCGGCGACACCGCCACCCCGGTCGAGGCGGCGACCGTCCTCAGTCCCGCGGCCACGCCACCCCCCACGCCTGCGGCGCCGGCTCCCACTCCAGTACCCCCGGCGCCGCAGGCCCCTCAACTCACCACGGTCGTCGTGCAACCCGCGCAGCGATCGTCCACACCCCAGCACCGCAGCCCGCGCCCGGCACCGGCCGCGCAGATGGCGCCCGCAGCACCGCCCTGGACACCCACGCCACCGACGAGCGCCCATCCGTCACCGGAACCCGAGACCCCACCGTCCAACCCTGAGCCGCCGGCCGACCCTGAGCCGCCGACCGATCCGCAGACCCCTCCCGTGGCCGACCCCCCACCGATCGATCCGGGACCCGGCAACGGCACCCCATCTCCCGATGGTGATCCCGTCGACCCGGATTCGAGCGGCGAGCAAACGGGTACCGACACCGTGCCCGACGAGTCCAGCCCGACCGACGGTGCGTAGTTAGGACAACCTTCGTAGCGGTGTTTCCCTTGGAGATGCAACTATGACTCCCGGGCTTGAGCAGGCCTGAGTTAAGTTACCCACCGGTAACTTACGGTAAGTTACCCTCGGGTAACTTGAGAATGGGAGGCGCGCGGTGGATACGCAGATGCTGATCAGGCTCGTCGTCGGGCTAGGGCTGACGGCCCTCGTTCTGGTCTTCGCCGCCAAACGCGTGCTGTGGCTGACGTCGTTGATCCGCTCCGGCGCGCCCACCAGCCCGGAGAACAACCGCAAGGACAACCTCGGCAGGCGCATCACCACTCAGATCGAAGAGGTCTTCGGCCAAACCCGACTACTTAAGTGGTCCCTGCCCGGCCTCGCCCACTTCTTCACGATGTGGGGCTTCTTCATCCTCGCGTCGGTCTACCTCGAGGCCTACGGCCTGCTCTTCGACCACGACTTCCACATCCCGATCATCGGCCGCTGGGACGTTCTGGGCTTCCTGCAGGACTTCTTCGCCGTCGCGGTGCTGCTCGGCATCATCACGTTCGCGATCATCCGGGTGAGGCAGGAGCCCAAACAGCACGGCCGCGACTCGCGGTTCTACGGATCGCACACCGGTGGTGCCTGGCTGATCCTGTTCATGATCTTCAACGTCATCTGGACCTACGCGCTGGTGCGCGGCGCCGCGGTCAACACGGACGCCCTTCCCTACGGCAACGGCGCGTTCTTCTCCCAGTTCATGGGGTGGCTGATGAGCCCGCTGGGCTACACCGCCAACTCGTGGATCGAGACCATCGCGCTGTTGGCGCACATCGCGGTGATGCTGGTGTTCCTGCTGATCGTGCTGCACTCCAAGCACCTGCACATCGGGCTGGCGCCGATCAACGTCACGTTCAAGCGGCTCCCCGACGGCCTCGGCCCGCTGCTGCCCGTCGAGTACGAGGGCAAGGAGATCGACTTCGAGGATCCGCCGGAGGACGCGGTGCTGGGCCGCGGCAAGATCGAGGACTTCACGTGGAAGGCGTACCTCGACATGACCACGTGCACCGAGTGCGGTCGGTGCCAGTCGCAGTGCCCGGCGTGGAACACCGGTAAGCCGCTGTCGCCCAAGCTCGTGATCATGAACCTGCGCGACCATTTGTTCGCCAAGGCGCCCTACATCCTCGGCGACAAGGAAACGCCGCTGGAGAACACCCCCGAGGGCGGCCTCGGCGAGGAACTGCGCGGGGAGAAGAAATCCGAGGAACATTCGCACGAGCACGTTCCCGAGTCCGGCTTCGAGCGGATCCTGGGCTCGGGTCCCGAGCAGGCCACCAGGCCCCTGGTGGGCACCGAGGAACAGGGCGGCGTGATCGACCCCGACGTGCTGTGGTCCTGCACGACGTGCGGCGCCTGCGTCGAGCAGTGCCCCGTCGACATCGAGCACATCGACCACATCGTCGACATGCGCCGCTACCAGGTGATGATGGAGTCCGAGTTCCCGGGTGAGCTCGGCGTGCTGTTCAAGAACCTCGAGACCAAGGGCAACCCGTGGGGCCAGAACGCCAAGGACCGGACGAACTGGATCGACGAGGTCGACTTCGACGTCCCGGTGTACGGCAAGGACGTGGAGTCCTTCGACGGCTACGAGTACCTGTTCTGGGTGGGCTGTGCAGGCGCCTACGAGGACCGTGCGAAGAAGACCACCAAGGCCGTGGCCGAACTGCTGGCCGCCGCCGGGGTGAAGTACCTGGTGCTCGGCGAGGGCGAGACCTGCAACGGCGACTCGGCCCGCCGCTCGGGCAACGAGTTCCTGTTCCAGCAGCTGGCCGCGCAGAACGTGGAGACGCTCAACGAGCTGTTCGAGGGCGTCGAGCGGGTGGACCGCAAGATCGTCGTCACCTGCCCGCACTGCTTCAACACGCTGGGCCGCGAATATCCGCAGGTCGGCGGCAACTTCACGGTGCTGCACCACACGCAGCTGCTGAACCGGCTGGTGCGCGACAAGAAGCTCATCCCCGTCACCCCGACCGACGGCGGGATGGACATCACCTACCACGATCCGTGCTATCTGGGCCGGCACAACAAGGAGTACTCGGCGCCGCGTGAGCTGATCGGGGCGTCCGGCGCGAAGCTGACCGAAATGCCTCGGCATGCCGACCGCGGCCTGTGCTGCGGCGCCGGCGGCGCGCGGATGTGGATGGAAGAACACATCGGCAAGCGCGTCAACACCGAGCGCACCGAGGAGGCCATGGACACCGCCTCGACCATTGCGACCGGCTGCCCGTTCTGCCGCGTGATGATCACCGACGGCGTCGACGAGGTCTCGGCGGCCCGCGAGGTGGAGAAGGCCGAGGTGCTCGACGTGGCCCAGCTGCTGCTGGGTTCGCTGGACACGAGCACCATCACGCTGCCGGAGAAGGGCACCGCGGCTAAGGAGGCCGAGGAGCGCGCAGCCCGGCTCGCCGCAGAGGCGCCCGTGGAGGAAGCGCCCACCGAGGCAGGGGAAGAGGCGCAGGCCGAACCGGAGCCCAAGGTCGAAGCCGCTACGGCCACCGAGACCAAACCCGTCAAGGGCCTCGGAATCGCCGGCGGCGCCAAGCGTCCGGGCGCCAAGAAGGCTGCCGCCCCTGCGGGCGACAAGCCGGCGGCCGACGAAAAGCCCGCTGCCGCAGCGGCACCCGCGAAGGGGCTCGGTATCGCTGCCGGCGCCAAGCGGCCCGGCGCCAAGAAAGCCGCACCAGCCGCGCAGGCAGCGTCCGCGGAGTCGGATGCCCAGGCCGAATCAACAGCGGGGGCCAAGCTGGAGCCCGAGGTCAAGGGTCTCGGCATCGCGGCAGGCGCCAAGCGGCCCGGGGCGAAGAAGAAGACCCAGGCCGCGTCCCCCAACGAGGGCGAGGCGACTGTCACCCAACCGCCGAACGTCGATCCGGACAAGGCGGAGCCTGGAGCCAAGACCGACACCGCCGACTCGGATCGGGGTCTGGACTCCAAGCCCGAACCTGAGGTCAAGGGCCTCGGCATCGCCCCGGGCGCACGCCGGCCCGGGGCCAAGAAGTCGGCCGCACCGGCACAGCCACCGGCCGAGCCGAAACCCGCTGCCGCACAACCGGAATCCAAGGAGACCGCCGACTCCGATGGCGAATCCGGTGCTGCCCCCGGGCCTTCCGGCGGAGACAACGGAGACAAGCCCGAACCACCTCCGGTCAAGGGCCTCGGAATCGCCAGAGGCGCTCGTCCCCCAGGCAAACGATGAGCCGTTGACCGGCGATTTTGGTTAATCGCTGGACAAAAGTGAGACCATGAACGACGTGACCACCCACCACGTGCCGATCCACGCCGCCGGACACGGACCGCGGCAGCGCACGTTCACGCAGTCGTCGAAGCTGCAGGACGTCCTGTACGAGATCCGCGGACCGGTGCACGAGCACGCGTCACGCCTCGAGGCCGAGGGTCATCGCATCCTCAAACTGAACATCGGCAACCCCGCGCCGTTCGGGTTCGAAGCACCGGACGTGATCATGCGCGACATCATCTCGGCCCTGCCGTATGCCCAGGGCTACTCCGACTCCAAGGGCATCATGCCCGCGCGGCGTGCGGTGTTCACCCGCTACGAACTCGTTGACGGGTTCCCGCGATTCGACGTCGACGATGTGTATCTCGGCAACGGCGCGTCCGAGTTGATTCAAATGACGTTGCAGGCGTTGCTCGACAACGGAGATCAGGTGCTGATTCCGGCGCCCGACTATCCGCTGTGGACCGCGTGCACCTCACTGGCGGGTGGCACCCCGGTGCACTACCTGTGCGACGAGACACAGGGCTGGATGCCCGATATCGCCGACCTGGAATCCAAGATCACCGAGCGCACCAAGGCGATCGTCGTGATCAATCCGAACAACCCGACCGGGGCGGTGTATACGCGCGAAATCCTCACCCAGATCGCGGATTTGGCGCGCAAGCACGAGCTGCTGCTGTTGTCCGACGAGATCTACGACAAGATCCTCTACGACGATGCCGACCACATCGCGACGGCATCGGTGGCACCCGATGTGCTGACCCTGACCTTCAACGGCTTGTCCAAGGCATACCGGGTGGCGGGTTACCGGGCGGGTTGGCTGGTGATCACCGGACCGAAGGAGAACGCCACCAGCTTCATCGAGGGAATCAGCCTGCTCGCCAACATGCGGCTGTGCCCGAATGTTCCTGCACAGCATGCGATCCAGGTCGCCCTCGGCGGATATCAAAGCATCGACGACCTCGTCTTACCCGGGGGTCGCCTGCTCGAGCAGCGCGACGTGGCCTGGCAGATGCTCAACGAGATCCCCGGGGTGTCCTGCGTGAAACCGCAAGGGGCGTTGTATGCGTTCCCCCGCCTGGACCCCGAGGTCTACGACATTGTCGACGACGAGCAGCTGGTCCTGGATCTGCTGTTGCAGGAGAAGATCCTGGTCACCCAGGGCACCGGGTTCAATTGGCCGACACCGGATCACCTGCGCATCGTGACGCTGCCGTGGGCCCGCGAGCTGTCCAATGCCATCGAACGGCTGGGCAACTTCCTGGTCAGCTACCGGCAGTAGCGTCCTTCTAGGCTGTTGTCCGTGGCGCACTCACACGGACACTCCCACTCCCCTACCGGCCCGGCACCGCTGGGGCCGATCGCCGCGAAGGTAGTCGTCGGTCTGCTGATCGCCATCGGAGTGGCCGTCCTGGCGGGAACGGCATGGCTGTGGCCCAGCCAGCAGAAGACCGACATCCCGCTGCCGTTTCAAAACGCCGAGGGCGGCGCCGTCACCACCGAATCTGGGCTGGTCCGCTCGAGCAGTACCGCGACGTGCGGCAGCCCGTCAGTCGGTCAGGTGCTGACCGCCGATCCAATTCCGGCGACGGGCGGCGGCGCCGAGTGCGTGCGGACGTTGATCGAGATTCAGTCCGGGCCCAACAAGGGCGCGGCGACCGTGCTCGAATTCAGCGGTGGCCCCGGCCAACCCAATCTCGCGGCCGGCGACGACGTCAGGATCACCCGTCAGGTCGATGCGACCGGCACCACCACCTACTCGTTCTACGACTACGAACGGACATGGCCGCTCGTCGCGCTGGCTGTGGCGTTCGCCGTGGTGGTGGTCGCGGTCGCCCGGTGGCGGGGGTTTCGCGCCCTCATCGGCATCGTGGTCGCGTTCCTCGTGTTGGTGGTGTTCATGCTGCCTGCGCTACGCGACGGCGCCGCGGCCGTGCCCGTCGCGCTGGTGGCTTCGGCGCTGATCCTCTACGCCGTCATCTACCTGGCCCACGGCGTGAGCCTGCGGACCAGCGCGGCCCTGCTCGGAACACTCACGTCGCTGCTGCTCGCCGCGCTCCTCTCCTGGGGCGCAATCGAATTGGCTCACCTCACCGGTCTCTCAGAGGATCGTAACAACGAGGTCGCCGCCTACCTGGGCAACGTATCGATCACCGGCCTGCTACTGGCCGGGTTCATCATCGGATCGCTCGGCGTGCTCAACGACGTCACGGTCACCCAGGCCTCGACGGTGTTCGAGCTGGCCGAGCTCGAGGGCAGCTCGCGGCGGACGATCTATTCGGGCGCGATGCGGGTGGGACGCGACCACATCGCGAGCACCGTCTACACGCTGGTGCTGGCGTATGCGGGCAGCGCATTGCCCCTGCTGCTGTTGTTCAGCGTGGCCAACCGGGCCTTGGGCGACGTGCTCACCAGCGAGAGTGTGGCCATCGAGATCGCCCGCTCGGCGGTCGGGGGCATCGCGCTGGCGTTGTCGGTGCCGCTTACGACGGGCATCGCCACGGTACTGGCGACGCCCGCGCGCGCCCGACGCGACTAGAAGCCGGTGCGCTCCAACCACGCGTCCCATACCGCGGCGTCCCCGAATACCTCGATGCCGGCGTCGGCGGCCGCGCGCCGGCGCGTGATCGCCAGCAGCAGATCGGTGGCGCTGCCGCGCAGCGCGGTGTCGGCCTTGCTGTGATTGTGCGACCACCAGACGCCGTCCTCGTCGTGGACGATGGTCCACTCCCCGGTCGGGCCCAGCCCCTCGTCGGTGGCGTGCATGTGGATGCTTCTGCCGTGATCCAGCGCGGGTTGCGCGCCGGCACCAACCATCAGTTCGACCCATTCGCTGATCGCGTCGGCTGCCAGCTCGGGCGGTGGGTTGTAGGCGGCCCCGATGGCCAGCGCCGCATCCGCGTGGTGCACGGCGACCTCGTGTAACCGTCGGCGGATCCACCAACCCGCGGGCCGCGGGCCGCGGAAGGTCCAAACCCTGGTCGCCGCCCCCGCGCGCTCGACCGCATCGACCACCAGTTGCGCGCCCTGGTTGAACCAGTCGATCGCCCCGTCGGTGTCGTCGGGTGGTTTGCCGTCGCGCACCTCGCGCGGATCCAGCGCCGACATCCGGCGTTCGGCGATGATCCGCGCGGCCCATCGGTTTCCGCGACCGACGTGGCGGAACAGTTGTCTGAGCGTCCAGTCGGGGCAGGTCGGCACCGGTGTCGAGGGGTCTGCACTGCGGATCAGTTCCCCGAATTCGCGGGTCTGGTCGAGCAGCGCGGCTCGGAAATCCACGCCCACGAACGTACTCAATACTCGACGCGGAAACCCCCGATAATGCCGATCTCGTTGCCGTCGGGATCCTCGATCTTCGACAACCGCACACCCTTACTGGCCGCGACGATTTCACCGGGATCGAGGCCGCGGTCACGCAGTCCGGCGAGGTGGCGCTCCAGGTCGTCGACGGCGAAGTTGAGCAGACCACTTCCGGCGCGCTGGGGATCGCTGAACACCTGGACCCAGGCGCCGGGGCGCACCTGCCACTCGACCAGCGTGGGCATCGGGTTGTTGTCGGCCGGACGGCCGAAGAAATCGGCGTACCACCGGCCGCTGACCTCGACGTCAGTCACGGGGACGACCGCCAGCACATGATCAACCGACATGAATTCCTCCGTTCTTCGAAGGGGCAGACCCCGTCAGGCCGGTGAACTAATCGTCGAGCGTGCGGTCCCCAGGGCGATGGGCAGCGACGCCCACCCCCTCAGCACCCGCGTCTCGCGCCTGCTGCCCTCAGCGGCCAGTCGCGCATCGGGAAAACGTTCGAAGAACGCCCGCAGTCCGACCTCGCCCTCAGCGCGGGCCAGGGCAGATCCCAGACAGAAATGCCTGCCCCCGGAGAACGACAGATGTCGTCCGGCGTTCTCCCGCTCGAGGTCGAAGCGGTCCGGGTCGTCGAACACCTTGGGGTCGCGGTTGGCGCCTGCGATGTAGATGAGCACCGCCCTGCCCCGCGGGATCCGGTGGCCCGCGATCTCGGTGTGCTTCGTCGACCTGCGCGCGGTGAGTTGCACGGGCGGGTCCAGTCGCAGGATCTCCTCGACGGCAGTCGCCCAGAGTTCGGGTCGCTGCGCCAGGGTCTCGAGGTGCTGCGGGTGGTCGAGCAGCATGCGGATTCCGTTGCTCAGCAGGTTGACCGTCGTCTCGAATCCTGCGGCCAGCACGAGGCCCGCGGTAGCCATCAGTTCCTGCTGGTTGAGTTGGGCGCCCTCGTCGGAGGCCGCGATCAGCTGGCTCATCAGGTCGTCGCCGGGGTTGCGTCGCAGCCCTTCGAGGTGCCCGGACAGCCAATCGTTGAAGCCGACCACGCTGCGGTAGACGGTGCGGTACTGCGGCCAGGTCAGGCCGATGTCGAGGCTGGCCGCACCGCGCTCGCCGAACTCCAGGACCCGTGACCGGTCGGCGTCGGGAACGCCGAGGATGTCACCGATCACCGCGACCGGTAACTGGGCGCAATAGCGGTCGACGATGTCGACGGTTCCGGCTTGCGCGAGTTCATCGAGCAGAGAGTCGGCGGTCTCCTGCACCCGGTCCCTCAGCGCGGCAACGGCTCTGGGGGTGAACACCGAGGACACCAGTTTGCGGTACCTGGTGTGGTCGGGTGGCTCCACCGACAGCATCGAGGGCGGTTCCAGCGGGTGTAGGAGGCCGGAGTTCGTGCGGTCCGCCACCCAGCGCAAGGGCTTGGGCAGATTCGACCCGATCGGCATGACCTCGAAGTCCTCGGACCGCAGCAGATCGCTGCCGATCTCGTGGTCGACGGTGAGGTGCACGATGGCGGCCTCCACGACCGGCCCTTGTGCCCGCAGTTCGTCGGCGAACGCCACGGGGTCAGCGCGTACGGCGGGATCTGCGATCATCCGGCCCTGCGGGTCGCCACGCCGGGCAAGCAACTTCGACACGCCACGCACGAAGCCGTGCAGTGCCAGCCACCGGATCCGGTTTCGGATTGGGTCCGTTCGCCGACCCGGACGAATCGGTTCCACGAGCCAAAGCCTACCGACTGGTGCTCCTTCCGAGGCACAACACCCGCCAGCCCGCCCCCGCCCACCGGTCGACATCGAGGCAGTTTCGGCCGTCGACAACGACTTTCGCGCGCACGACACCGACGAGATCGACGGGATCCAGTTCGACGAATTCGCGCCATTCGGTGAGGACGAGCACCGCGTCGGCCCGTTCGCACGCTTCGGCGACCGACGTCGAGTAGGTCAGCGTCGGGAACTGGCGCCGTGAGTTCTCCATCGCTTTCGGGTCGTAGACGTTGACGGTGGCACCGTTGAGTTGCAGCATCCCGGCGACGTTGAGTGCGGGCGAGTCACGCACGTCGTCGGACTCGGGTTTGAACGCGGCGCCGAGCACCGCGATATTGGCGCCGAGCAGCGATCCTTCGCACGCGGCCGTCGCCAGTTCGACCATCCTGCTGCGCCGGCGCATGTTGATGGCGTCGACCTCGCGCAGGAACGTCAGGGCGTGGTTGGCGCCGAGTTCACCGGCGCGGGCCATGAAGGCGCGGATGTCCTTGGGAAGACATCCGCCGCCGAAACCCAGGCCGGCGTTGAGGAAACGGCGTCCGATCCGCGGGTCATGCCCCAACGCGTCGGCGAGAAGCGTCACGTCCGCGTCGACGGCCTCGCAGACTTCGGAGATCGCGTTGATGAATGAGATCTTTGTGGCCAGGAACGCGTTGGCGGACACCTTGACCAGCTCGGCGGTCTGCAGATCGGTGACCAGCAGGGGGATCTGCTGATCCAGCAGCGGGGCGTACAGTTCCCGAATCGTTACTTCGGCGGCACTGGAATTCGGTTGTACGCCAAGCACGATCCGGTCGGGATGCAGGGTGTCATGCACTGCGAAGCCCTCCCGCAGGAACTCTGGGTTCCACGCCATCTCGACTTCGACTCCCGTCGGCGCCAAAGCGCGCGCCCGGGCCCCGAGTTCGGCGGCGGTGCCGACCGGCACCGTGGACTTGCCGACGATGACGGCCGACCGGCGCAGCCTCGGCGCCAGCATGTCGATGACGGCCTGTACATGTCGCAGGTCGGCGGCGAACTCCCCTTTCTTCTGCGGCGTCCCGACGGCGAGGAAGTGAAGGTCGGCAAACCCGGCGGCGGCGTCGTAGTCGGTGGTGAACGCGAGGCGCCCGGCGGATATGTTGTCGCTCAGCACTTTCCGCAATCCTGGCTCGTAGAACGGAATTTCGGCCGCAGCGAGTTTGGCGATTTTGCCGGCGTCGACGTCGACGCCGAGCACCTCGTGGCCCAACGCGGCCATCCCCGCCGCGTGGGTGGCTCCCAGATATCCCGTGCCGAAAACGGTGCACCGCATACCGCCTTGATATGCAGCCCCGATGAGCTAACCGCTACGCGACACTGATCGTGCGGCCAACGGCAGGTTACGAGTGGCTATCCGGCGCAGATGTTCAGCACGCAGATCGACCCTCCGCCGTGACCGGTGTTGCCGCCCGAGCCGCCCCTGTCGTCGTCGATGCGCGGCGACCGACCCGAGCCACTGCCGGGGTAACCGCCCGAGCCACTGCCGGGATAACTCCCCGGCTCCTTTTGCTTCGGCGGCTTCGGCGGCTTCTGCGGCTTTGGCAGCTTGGGCATTTCCGGCTCGTACTGCCACGGCGGACTCCACCTTGGTCGCGGCGGTGACCACGGCGGATTCCATGGGTTCTGGGGCCGCGGGTAGTACTGCGGCGGTGCGACCACCGGCGGCACGTACACCGGGACGGGGGCCGGAGCCACCGGGGCGGGAGCCACGGGTACCGGCGCGGGCGGCGGTGCCGCGGGCGGCTGTCTCTTATACACAACC
>NZ_LZIK01000018.1:0-870 GCF_001667105.1 Mycobacterium sp. 852002-51152_SCH6134967
GACAGGTTGAAGTTGCCGTTGGAACCGTAGACGGCCAGGGATACCAGCAGGGTGACCGACACGACGATCACCAGCGAGGTGCGCACCGCGTTACCGACCGCAACCCCCACACCCGATGGGCCACCTGAGGCGAAGTAGCCGAAATAGGTG
Organism: Mycobacterium sp. 852002-51152_SCH6134967; assembly: GCF_001667105.1. Taxonomy (NCBI): domain Bacteria; kingdom Bacillati; phylum Actinomycetota; class Actinomycetes; order Mycobacteriales; family Mycobacteriaceae; genus Mycobacterium; species Mycobacterium sp. 852002-51152_SCH6134967. Next base: position 151 of record NZ_LZIK01000018.1, read on the forward strand.
TGTACCAACAGGATCGTGATGGCCATCAGCACCGCCTGCAGGAATGACCACAACAGGTCGATCGGATTCAAGAACGTGTCGAAATAGTGGTCGTACAAGCCGCCGGACTGGCCGAACAACACCACGGTGGTGAACTGGCTGGCAACAAACGACAAGATCACCGCGATCGAATACAACGGGGTGATCGCCACCATCCCCGCGATCAGCCGGGTCGACACCAGATACTCGATCGGCCGGATCGCCATCGACTCCAGCGCGTCGATCTCCTCGTTGATGCGCATCGCGCCCAACTGCGCGGTCACGCCCGCCCCGAACGTGGCCGCCAACCCGATACCGGCCACCGTCGGAGCCGCGATGCGCACGTTGATGAACGCAGCCAAAAACCCTGTCAGCGCCTCGATACCGATATCGCCCAACGACGAATACCCCTGCACCGCAAGCGTGCCGCCGGCAGCCAGCGTCAAAAACCCCACGATGGCGACCGTGCCGCCGATCATCGCCAACGTGCCCGCACCCATCGAGATCTCGGCGATCAACCGCACGATCTCCTTGCGGAAATGCACCGACGCGTGCGGCACCCCCGCCAGAGCACGCAGATAAAACAACATGTGATCGCCGATGCGACCCAGAAAGTCGACCGGCTTGCGCGCCCCCCGAGTCAGGCGCGGATAGGTGCTGCGCAGAACTTGTACGGTTCCCATCGATAGCTCCCGATCAGCC
>NZ_LZIK01000019.1:0-122938 GCF_001667105.1 Mycobacterium sp. 852002-51152_SCH6134967
TAAATTATCCGCCCCCCCCCGACATCTACACAAGCCTACTCGTCGCCAGCGCCCCATGTTTAAACCCCACAGCCCCACACCGCCTCCGCCGCCACCTCGGGCGGGCGCCCGCGCCACGGTTGCCCGCGGACCGGCACCACGACCCCAACCGCCACCGCCGCCTGCAGCCCCGACGAAGCCGAAACGCACTCGGCGCAAACGGCATTGGGGCCGATTGCTGTTGGTGGTGCTGTTGCTGGCCGTGACGGCGGTCGTGGCCGGTGGCATCTGGATGGACTCGTCACTGCAGCGCATCCCCGCACTGGCCGATTACGCCGGCCGGCCCGCCGCAGGCGCGGGCACCACGTGGCTGCTCGTCGGATCGGACAGCCGTCAGAACCTGACCCCTGAACAACAGGCGCAGCTGACCACCGGCGGAGACATGGGCAACGGCCGCACCGACACGATCCTGCTGGTGCACATCCCCGGCATCGCCTCGAGCACCGACACGACGATGGTGTCGATACCTCGTGACTCCTACGTGTCGATCCCGGGCTACGGCAGCGACAAGATCAATGCCGCGTACTCGGTGGGCGGCCCGCAGTTGCTCGCCCAGACGGTCGAGGAGGCGACGGGCCTGCGGATCGACCGCTACGCCGAGATCGGCTTCGACGGATTCGCGACGATGGTCGACGCGGTCGGCGGTGTGACGATGTGTCCCGCCGAGCCCATCAGCGATCCCCTTGCCGGCATCGACCTGCCGGCCGGATGCCAGAAGCTCGACGGCCGCAGCGCGCTGGGGTTCGTCCGCACCAGGGCCACCCCGCGCGCGGACCTCGACCGCATGGTTCACCAGCAGGAGTTCATGTCCGCGCTGCTGCACCGCGCGACCAGCCCGTCGGTGCTGCTCAACCCGCTGCGCTGGTATCCGATGGCCAAAGCCGCCGGCCGCACCTTCACCGTCAACGAGGACGATCACGTGTGGAACCTGGCCCGGCTCGCCTGGGCGATGCACGGAGACGTCCTCACCACCACCGTCCCCATCGGGGAGTACTCCAGCGGCGACGCCGGCTCGGTCGTGGTCTGGGACGACGCCCTGGCAAGCCAACTGTTCACGGCGCTGCGGACCGACTCCCCGGTACCGCAGGACGTTCTCGACGCGCAGCCCTGACGCGCCCTTCAGCAAACATTTATCCGAACGTGTAACCGCCATCACAAAGGGTCGACTCATTAAGGTGAACCTGACCTCTGTTAGGTCAACCTTCGCTGACAACAGCCTCTGAGCTGGGATATCGTGGCGTTCATGACCACTGCTGAAGCTTGCGACACCAAATTCCATGCCCTGCTGCAAGAGCAGATGCGCAACGAGTTCGGTGCCGCGCAGCAATACCTCGCCATCGCCGTTTACTTCGACGGAGCCGACCTTCCGCAGCTGGCCAAGCACTTCTACCGGCAGTCGGTCGAAGAGCGCAATCACGCCATGATGCTGGTCCAGTACCTCCTCGACCGCGACGTCGAATTCGAGATTCCCGGGGTCGACGCGGTGCGCAACACCTTCGATGCTCCGCGCGACGCCCTCGTGCTGGCCCTCGATCTGGAGCGCACCGTCACCGAGCAGATCGGCCGGCTGGCCGGCGTGGCCCGCGACGAGGGCGACTACCTCGGAGAGCAGTTCATGCAGTGGTTCCTCGGTGAGCAGGTCGAGGAAGTCGCGCAGATGACGACGTTGGTGCGCATCGCCGACCGGGCCGGCGACGACCTCTTTCGCCTGGAGGACTTCGTAGCGCGCGAGCTGGGTTCGACGTCGAAGGACGTCGGCGCGCCGAAGGTCGCAGGCGGCAGCCTCTAGGCGTCCGCGCGGATCTGAGCGCGGCTAATCGCGACCGGCGGCGCCGGCCAGACCGTTCTGCAGCCAGTCCTTGGTGCGGCCGGGGTGGTTGGTCGCAACCCATGCCACACCGAGGTCGCGGCAGTACTGCACGTCCTCGAAATAATCGACGGTCCAGCAGTACAGCGCGCGGCCTTGCGCGGCCGCTCGGTCGACCAACTCCGGATGCTCCCTCAGTGTGGCGATCGACGGCCCAACCGCGGTGGCGCCGACGGTCGTGGCGGCGCTGCCACCGAGGTAGCGCGACGTCTCGCCGAGCAACACCGTCGGCAACATCGGGGCCGCGCGCCGGATTCGCCACACCGCGGCCGCCGAGAACGACATCACCACGGCGCGCGACAGGTCCGCCGATGCCGGAGAGGCGATCCCGAACCGGTGCAGCAGCGCCAGCACCTTGCTCTCCACCAGCCCACCGAACCGGACAGGGTGCTTGGTCTCGATGAATACCTTGACCGGCCGGTTCCAATCGAGCACAAGTGAGATCAGCGCTTCGAGTGTCAGCAAGCCCGTATCACCTTGTGCCTCAACGGCATTGCGGCTTGGATGCCAACCGCCGTAGTCGAGCTCGCGCAGCTGGGCGAGCGTCATGTCGCTGACGAGCCCCGTTCCGTTCGAAGTGCGGTCGACCCTGCGGTCGTGCACACACACCAGGTGGCCGTCGCGGGTGAGCCGCACATCGCATTCGACGCCGTCGGCGCCCTGCTGCAGTGCAAGCTCGTATGCCGCGAGCGTGTGCTCGGGACGATCGGCCGACGCGCCGCGGTGCGCCACGACGAAGGGATGGCCCCCGGGCGTCGGTCCGGAAGTCGCGTTCTCGGCGGCTTCGGAGTCGCCTGTCATAGGGCCTATGCTGCCGGGTCCTGCCCGTGCGACTCAACCGGAGCCTCGGGGCCGGGTCGATCCTCCGCCGGCGTGCTGTCGTCGGGGACGATCACCCAGCGCTTGCTCGGGCGCTCGACCGGCTGCCGTTCGAAACCGGAAACGACCTTCATGGCGAGCAGCAGGGTGGTCAGCGCCAGCAGATAGGCGATCATCGTGGTCATCGTGTTGTCGGCGATTCCCTGCGCATCGCGGGTGAAGCTGGTCGCGATCGACCAGATCGACACCGCGTAGCTGGCTACCCACGCAAGCCACCACACCGCGATCGGCCTGCGCAGATAGCTGAGCCGCTCCTCGACGCCCGCCAGTTCGAGGACGAACACCGGCGCCCAGAACAGATTGACGAACGGGAGCAGGCAGCCGGCCTGGAGTCGCCAGGAGGGTCGAGGGTCCGTCGTTCCCCGGTGGGTATAGGCGGCGGCCCGCCTGGCGATGAGCCAGTTCGTCAGCACGATGAGGCTGGCCACCACCATGAACGCGGCGACGACGCTGAGTACGACACCGAACCAGGTCGCGATCGCGGCGATCCACGGGGGCAGCAACACCGACCGGTTGATGATGAGCAGCACGTAGCGCGCGAGGTGGATCAGTGCCGCAGCGCCCAGCACCGCCATCGTCAGCAGCAGCGTGCCCGTCACCATGCCCGGCGACGGGCCGCGGCGCGGCGCCTGCTGCTGTTGGTCGACCGGCGCGGGCTGCTCGACAAGTCCCCATCGCGGGATGGTCGCGTAGCGGGGCGTCGGGCCGAGCGCGCGCTTCGGGCGCCGCGGATGCGGCGGTGCGCCCGGCCGTACGGCGATCCAGCGGTATCCCGGTGGCAGCTGCGGCCGCGGGCCTGGCGCTGCGGCCGCGGACCGTGCGCTCCACTGGGCGCTCACGGTGTCCGGCGCAGACGCCGATGGCGGCATCAGCGATCCGTGGCACCGCGGACACCACGTCCGGCGCCGGTCGCGCACGTTCCACCGGGTTCCGCATTGGGAACACACCTGAATCATGTCGCTCCTCGCGCGCGCGGAATCACTTCACTCCTCGCCCGACCATTCGACCAGCGTAGCGACGATGCGTCAGACCACACCCGGCCCGCCGTCGTCGGTCACCACGGGTCGGCCGGCACCGGCCCATGCGAACATGCCGCCGCTGACGTTGACCGGTGAATAGCCGTTCTCGGCCAGGTACTGCGCGACGCTCTGCGACCGCCCACCGGCTGCGCAGATCACAAACACCTGCGCGTCGACGTCGATTTCCGCCAGACGCGCAGGGACCTGTCCCATCGGGATGTGCCGTGCATCCGGGGCATGCCCGCGTGCCCACTCATCGTCTTCGCGTACGTCGAGCAGGATCTCACCGGAGCCGAAGGTCGTCGGCACATCGGCGACGTCGACCTGCGCGATTTCAGCCTCGTTCATGCCTCAATGCTGACATGCCGCCGGCCGGCTTGCGGCGACAGCAATGACCACCTATCCACAATTTCCACAGGTTCATCCACAAGCCGCGACATCGGAGAACCCGCCTTGAGCCGCTGAATCTGTGTTTTTCCTGAGGATCGCTGTGGATAAGCGGTCGGCGTTTGGGCGCTCCCATCAACAGGCGCTCGGGCGGCGAGCGAAATCCCTAGTCCCGCTAACCGCGACTTGAGCCGGCCGTACCCGCAATCCGTGCTGCGCGCGAGCCGATTTTTCCGGTTCGACGCAAGGGGCTATGATCGGCGTCACAACCAGCGGTTGTGATAGATCTCACCCGGGGGGAATGTAAAACATGCAGGTCAGGAGGGGTTCATGACATCTTCGATGGGATCGGGTTCGGCTATGCCCCCCACGAAGTGGCAGGCCTCGACGCCCGCCGCCTACAACCGCAGTCAGCTGATGGCGTTACTGCGCGCCGGCGTGATCGCGCTGGTGCTCCTGGTCGTGCTGGCCCTGATCGTCCTGTTCTGACGACGAGCCGCCGACTTCGTCGCGAAGTACGACTTCCTCGCGAAATACGACAAAGCCGCCGGGTCAATGACTCGGCGGCTTCTTGTTGTCGATAAGGCTCTCAGGCGGGCGGATAGACACCCATCTGCTTGCCCTTGTCGGTCTGCCAGAAGATGTCGGCGATCTCGTCGATCGTCTTGAGCAGCTTCTCGGCGACGGCGACATCGAGCGACTTCTTGACGTCGCCCGCGCCGTGCACGCCGTCCCAGAACAGCTGATGCAGGTTGGGGAACTGCTCGAAGTGATCCTTGGCGAAGAAGTCGGCCCACAGCACCATCAGGTGATGTTTGACCTCCTCGGCTTGCCGCTCCTTGATGATGATGCAGCGCGCGCGGAAGTGCTCATCGTCTGAGTCGTGGTACTTCTGGATCGTCTTGAGGCACGAGAGCGCCTCGATTTTGGCCTGCGCGGGGTCATAGACGCCGCAGTAGAGATCGCAGTGGGCATGGGCGGGGGTCGCGTGGTTCAACAATCGATGCAGCATGTTCCTAACTTACCCTTTGGAGGTGCGCCGCAACCAGACACCGCGACGCTGGCCTCTGCGGTTGTTCCGAGTGGTCGACGACTCGATGCGCCCGACGGTCGGCCCAGGGGATGGCCTATTGGCCCTGCGGGGCGGGAGCATTCAGCGCGGGCAGCTTCGGGTGTTCCAGGATCCGCGGCGCTCGACACGGTGGCTCGTCAAGCGGGTCGGCGATGTCTACGCCGACGGTCGCGACGTGATCTTTGAAGCGCGCTCGGACAATCCGGGCGCCCCCGGCGCCGTCGACTCCCACGAATTCGGTTGGGTCCCGGCGGCCGGTTCGTATCGCGTGCTGTGGACTGCGCGGGCTAAATCCGGTGATTAGCAGTCGTGTCGACTTGCGTGCCAGCCGAGTTCTGCCGCATGCTGAGCAAATCGACCCACTGGCGTGTCGGGCCATCAGTCGGCTAGAGGCCGGCGTCCCAACACCGATGGCGCGGAGGCGATATGGAGAGGGAGTCGGGCAAGGCGATCGAGATCGCCCCCTTTCATTCACGCGGTTCACTCAAGGGATTCGTCATCTCGGGTCGCTGGCCGGATTCGACCAAAGAGTGGGCTCAGTTGCTGATGGTCGCCGTGCGCGTGGCATCGCTTCCCGGGTTGTTGTCCACGACAACGATTTTCGGTGCCCGTGAAGAGCTGCCCGACGAGCCTGAGCCCAATACGGTCGGCCTCGTCCTTGCCGAGGGCCCGGTGGTCGGCGAATCAGCGGTACCGCCAGGTTATTTCGCCGAGCACCAGCCGCCGGCCCTGTTGATGCTGCACCCCCCGTCGGAAACCACACCGTCGCTGCCGGAGTGCAGCGGGGCGGCGTCCGGATGCGTGTTGCTGCCCGGCCTGCCCCATCTCGGTCTCGAGCACCGCGCAGCATGGGTGGAAGCCGAATCCGACGGAACAGTGACCTCCATGGTGAGCCGCGTCGGCCTGGACCCGATCAGCCACCCGGACACTGCGATTCTCGCGATGCTGCTTGCGGCATAAGGGCTTTCGAAGCATTTGATTCGGGTGCCTGAACGGTGGATTCGGGTGCCCGAAACCCTACGTGGCACTGGCACATCCGCGCTACCGAAGCTATGGTCGGATCAGTAAGCGAAGGGGAGTAGCCCCCAATCGTCGTGTCGACATACTGGCGCAAGCCCGGCCGGCGAACCACACATCCGAAGGTGTGGTGGGCGAGACCTTCGACCGAAGCCGACGGGGCATGAACATCGCTATGTCGGCGACGCGTCGAAAGGGTCGTCTGAATGCTCGCCGCCATCGTGGTCAGTCTGGCCGTGGTTTTCGTCGCCGAACTCGGCGACAAGTCGCAGCTGATCACCATGACCTACTCGCTGCGGCACCGATGGTGGGTCGTGCTCTCCGGGGTCGGGATCGCCGCGATGCTGGTTCACGGCCTGTCCGTCGCGGTCGGACACTTTCTCGGGGTGACGCTGCCCGAACGCCCGATCGCGTTCGTCGCCGCCATCGCATTCCTGTTGTTCGCGGTGTGGACGTGGCGCGAAAGCGGGCACGACGACGAGATTCGGATCGCCGAGCCGCGATTCGTCGTCCCCGCGATCGTGTCGTCGTTCGTGCTGGCCGAACTCGGCGACAAGACGATGCTGGCCACCGTCGCCCTGGCCAGCGAACACAATTGGGCGGGGGTGTGGATCGGTGCGACCGCGGGCATGGTTCTGGCCGACGGCGCCGCGATCGCTGCGGGCAGGCTAATGCACCGCAGGCTTCCGGAACGGTTCCTGCACGGCCTGGCCAGCGTCCTGTTCCTTCTTTTCGGCCTGTGGCTGCTGTTCGACAGTGCGCTGGGTTTGCGGTGGGTGGCCGTGGCGGTCACCGCTTCCGTCACCGTCTCGGTGCTGATGGTCTGGCTCATCCGCCGCCGCAGGGCACCCGTGCCTGACGAGACATCCCAGCCCTCCACCCAGGGGTCCTGACCTCGACCTGCGCCTTCGACGGTCCGACACTGGGCGCTCCGCGACCATCCGTGCGGTATGTGGCAAACCCGGCGTTGCGCCAGAATGCATGCAACTGATGTTGCCGGCGGCGGTCGTCGGGTCCCCTGTGGACGCGCTGTCCGATTTCTGAGCAAAACTAGCTCGACAAAGCCGCCGTTGTTTGCTTCGTCGCACCGTATGGTAGAGGCGTCGGCGCACGCGGAATGCGTCGCAGCCGGCACAGTAGCGGGCGTCAAGCGCGGGGGCGGATCAACTTTTCCCGGGTTTGCACTTGGTTGTGGCCACAACACTCGCTACGATGATCAGCAAATACGCCGCTCGTACACCGCTCGTCCAATGCATGTGGAGGTCATATCGATGAGCACGACGTTCGCCGCTCGCCTGAACCGGCTGTTTGACACGGTCTACCCGCCGGGACGCGGCCCGCACACCTCGGCCGAGGTGATCGCGGCACTGAAGGCCGAGGGCGTCACCATGTCCGCTCCGTACCTCTCGCAGCTGCGCTCGGGCAACCGCACCAACCCCTCTGCCACCACCATGGCCGCTCTTGCCAACTTCTTCCGGATCAAGCCGGCCTACTTCACCGACGACGAGTACTACGAGAAGCTCGACAAGGAGCTGACCTGGCTCGCAAGCATGCGCGACGAGGGCGTCCGCCGTATTGCCGCACGCACCGTCGGCTTGTCGCCGGAGGCCCAGCAGGACATCGCCCTAAAGGTCGATGAGCTGCGCCGCCGCGAGCATCTCGACGATTAGCCCGGTGCGGCCTTCCGCCCCATAGCTGGCGAAGTGGGGTCGCGCTACCAGCTACGCCGCTTGACCCGTCGCGCCGTCGCGACGGATCAGTGCTCTGTACTGCTCGGCGATCTCCAGGATCCATTCACGGTCTGAATACTCGCTGGGCTGGTTCAGCCACCCCAGTCCGGGAAAATCGACGCGCCTGTCCTCCGAAGCGCTCTCGGTCCCGGAGTAGATCCACTCGGCGATCGCCCGGGCCTGTTCCTGCGGCGGAACCGGCGGGGATTCGAGGACTGTCTCGTCCGGCTCGGCGTCATCACCGGACACCGCGCCGCGCGGGTCGACCCGGAGTTTGCGCCGGTGTTCGGCGGCCGTGGCTTCCAGGTAGAGCGCGTCGGAGATCAACGACATCCGTTCTGCGACCCGGAAGACGAGCGGTCCGCGCGGCCGGACACCGATACCGATGTCGGGGTGCCTGCGGCCCAGCTCGGTCAGGATCGGCTGGATCGCCCGCAGTTCGCGCCTGGCGCCGAACCAGTCCTCGATGCTGGGCAGCAGCGATCCCGCGGCGACAACCAGCATCGCGCAGCCCAGCAGCGTCGCTGCGGCGCCGACGCCGACCGGTCCGTCACTGTCGAGGGCGCGTAGGAAGAAGAAGGCCGACGCCACCACGATCAGCACGATGCCGATCGTGAACACGAACAGCGCGCGTCCCCGGCGGCTACGGTTCGAATAGCGCAGCCCCGCCCACGAGACCAGCGACAACGCGAGCAGCACGTAGAGCAGCGGCAGCAGCCACGGCAGCGTGTTCCCACCGCCGCTGAGGTTGCGCTGCAGGTAGTCCTGGGGCGACATCTCGGGCTGACGGCCCGCGGAGAAGAAGGCCACCGCGGTCACCACGGCGATCACCGCCGCGACGCCGTACTGCGCGAACGCGATCTTGCGGATGGTCGCCGGTTTGCGCACCGACGACACGGTCGTGATCATCACGCAGCTGCCCGCGGCGCATGCGACGAGCGCCAGCTGGGACAGGCCCAGCGAGATGTTGGGCCAGCGCAGCAACCGGTCGATGAGCAGTGTCAGGGGTTGCCAGTTCAACGCGGCGATCAACGCCAGGCTCGCCAGCGCGACGATCATCGCGGTGCTCACCAGGCTCTGCTTATTGACCAGCGCCCATCCGATGCGTAGTCCGGTGGCCAGTCCGAGCAGACCGGCGATCACCCAGACGATCAACCAAACGCCTCTCCGAGCCGCACCTGGACGATCGACGAACGGTCCGACGGAAGCCTGCCCAACCGGTACAGCAGCAGAGCCGCAAAATCCTCCGCCTCCTGCTCGGCCTCCTCGCCGGCCGGACCCATACAACCGGTCCGTTGGTTGAGCATGTAGCTGATCAGATCGGAGCTGGCGAACTCGGTGCTCTCTTCGGCGGCCTGCGCGACGGGAATACCGTCGTGGCCCAACACCAGATGTCCCAGCTCGTGGGCCAGGGTGCGGTCCCACGCGGGCAGGCCCTTCTGGATCAGGAACACGTCGTGGTCGTTGTACTGGCGCCACTGTCCGCAGACACCGGGCGGCAGCTCGGCCATCTTGAGCTCGATGGGTCGTTTGCGGTCTTCGCTGACGGCCTCGACGAGTCGGGTCAGCGACACCTCCCCCTGGCGCGGCGCCAGTTCGAGCACGGCCCCGACCGCGCGGGTGACACGGCGGTTAGCTGGCATGGATCCCCCTTCCGACCAGTTCACTATGCGCTGTCCGCCGTCTTCATGGGCGGCTTCTTCAGTCAGTTCGCGAACGTTGCGGTCTGTATAAGCATGCCCTCAATACGCCATGCAGCCAAGACGGATCCGGCGCCCTCTCGTCGGCGCCGAGCCGCCCGCAGGCCGAACGCTGTGAACGATAGGGTTGTGCTGCACCGACAACCTGCACAGCCATGACGTCAGCATTCGAGAAAACCACCGGGAGGCAGCCGGGATGAGCCCGTTCAAGCGACGCAAAACCCGCGCCACCCGCAGGGCCGAGGCCCGTGCGATCAAGGCGAAGGCGAAATTGGAGGCCAAGCTGGCCGCCAAGAACGAAGCCCGTCGCATCAAGTCCGCCCACCGGGCCGAGGCCAGGGCGCTCAAGGCGCAGCTCAAGGCCCAGCGCGACAGTGACCGCGCAGCCCTGAAGGTGGCCGAGACACAGCTGAAGGCCGCCCGCGAAGGCAAGCTGTTCGCCCCCGGCCGGATCCGTCGCGTGCTGACCGTCATCCGCCTGCTCGCGCCGATCGTGGTGCCCGTCGGCTACCGCGCGGCCATCGCCGCGCGCGGCTATGCCGACCAACGTCGGGCGGACCGGCTCGGTGTTCCGCTCAGCCAGGTTGGCCAGTTCAACGGCCACGGCGCCCAGTTGTCGGCGCGCATCTCCGGTGCCGAACAGTCCTTGCGGCTCGTCTCCGAGAAGAAGCCGAAGGACGCCGAGACCAAACAGTTCGTCGGGGCGATCGCCGAGCGTCTCGGGGACCTGTCGGCCGCGATCGCCGCCGCCGAGCACATGCCGCCGTCGCGGCGTCGCTCTGCGCACGCCGCCATCGAACGGCAACTCGACGGAATCGATGCCGACCTGATGGCTCGGCTCGGCGTGAGTTGAGCTGAAAGTGTCGCCGTCCGGCTTCGCAGCCCGCCTTCGTGGCGCGGCTTCGGGGCTGCTGACGGCGACGCTCGCCGTGGCCGCGCACGGTTACGGCGGCCCCGAGCCGTCGGGCGGTGCCGCGATCGTGGCGCTGGTCATCGTCGCCGCGACCGTCGGCACATTGACCGCCACACTTTCTGCCACTTCGAAAACACCTGTCCTGCTTGCGATTCTGGCGTGCGGTCAGATCGTCGGCCACATCGTGCTGGGGGCCTCCGGGCATATCCATGCGCCGCAGACCGCGACGATGGTCGCCGCCCATGCGGTGGCGGTCGGCGTGGGGGCGGTGCTGATCGCGGCCGGCGACCGGTTGTGCCGCGCCCTGTCGCGCGTGGTGCGCGTCGCGGTGCGCGTGGTGTGTCCGCCGGTCGCACCGCAGGGTCGTCCCATCGTTCGGCGTGCCGAACAACCGCTTCGTTCTGCGCTGCTTCTCGCCGCTTCGATGTCTCATCGCGGGCCCCCGGTCAGACCCGCGCACTGATCGACATACCAACGGCTTGAGAAAGACACATTCGATGAGAACCATCACCAGGGTGCCCCGTCGCGCCCTCACCATTGTGGCCGCCGGTGCGGTCGTGCTCCTCTGGCTGACGATCGGGATGCTGGCCACAGCGGGCACCGCGTCCGCACATGCGACCCGCATCGCGTCGGACCCTGCCGAGAACGGCCGACTGACGGAGGCTCCTGAAACGGTGTCCGCCACGTTCAGCGAGGCACTGCAGCCGCAGTTCGCGGCGATGACCGTCGTCGGCCCCGACGGCAACCTGTGGTCGACCGGCGAACCGCAGGTCCAGGGCGCCGTCCTCAGCGTCGGTGTGCGCCCCCTCGGACCCTCCGGGCGGTACACCGTGAACTACCGCGCGACGTCGGCGGACGGACACGTGGTCAACGGGTCCTGGTCGTTCGAGCTGAGCGTGCCGGGCACCGGGACACCGGGCCCGTCGGCGGCCGCACCGGCCCAGGCCCCGGCCGATGACGGCATCCCTGTGTGGCCGTTCTTCGCCGGAGCGGTCGTCATCATCGGCGCAGGCGCGATATGGGCGGTGCGGCGCCGCGCGTGACCCGTCGACGCACCGTGGTCGTCGGGGTGGTGCTCGCGACCGCAGCGACCGGCCTGACCTGGGCGCTGGCCTACCCGCAAGGGTCGCTGGGTGTGACGGCGGTGCGGGTCGTGGCCGACTGCGCAGGTGTCGTCACGCTGGGTTTGGCGGTGGTGCCGGTTCTCGACGGTGAGCGGCACCGAGGCGAGTTGTTGGTCCGCTCGACGCGGCCGCTGGCAGTCGCCTCGGTGCTGTGGCTGCTCGCCGAATTGACCCGGCTGATCGTCGCGGCCGCACAGACCGCCTCACTACCGGTGTTCCGCCTCGGCGTGCAGACCACCGCCGACTTCGCCACCACCACCGCGGCGGGCCGGGCGGGCATGCTCGCGGTCGCCGCCGCGACCGCCATAGCCGTGGCGGCGCTCGTCGCACCGCGGACGGCGTCGTGGAATGTCGCGGTGATCGGCGCCGCGGCGGTCGGAGTCGTCGCGCGCCAGCTGACCGGGCACTTCGCGAACAGCCCGTTGGGTGGTGTGGCGGTCACAGTGCACACCCTTGCGGCCGCGTTGTGGGTCGGGGCGCTGGCGGCGCTGGTGCTGACCGTCGACCACCGCGGACAGTGGGCTCGGATGCTGCCGCGCTTCTCCGCACTGTCGCTGATCTGTGTGGTGGTGCTGCTGGTCGGCGGGGTCGCCGGCGCCGCTCTCCGGTTGGGCGCACCGGCCGAGTTGTACGCGACCGGTTACGGGCGGCTGGTGTCGGCCAAGATCGCGGTGACGGTCGCGCTCGTCGTCCTCGGCTGGCGAAACCGCACGATGTGGCTGCCCGCCGCACGGTCGCATCGCGCCACGGCGGTGGTTTCCCGAACCCGGGCGCACGTCGAAACCGCGGTGATGCTCGTCGCGCTGGTCCTGGCCGCTGGTCTGGCCGTCACGGGGTAGCGCCATAGCCGACCTGGCATGATGGACCGATCGACTTCCGGCCGCACGCTCGGCCGGCCTGGCGACCAGACACTGCAAAGGAGCAGCCCGATGGCAGACCAGCAGGGCCGACCCGACGAACAGCCGCACAGCACACCACCGGCGGATCAGTCGACCCCGCAGCCCGCCGCCGCGGAGTCGGCGAGCGTCTCCCCCGACCCGCTGATCCCTCCCCCGCCGGCGAAGAAGACGCCCGCCAAGAAAACTCCCGCCAAGAAGGCCGCCAAGAAGACTCCCGCGAAGAAGGCGGTGAAGAAGGCCGCACCGGCGAAGAAGGCGCCCGCCAAGAAAGCACCCGCCAAGAAGGGTCCGGTGCAACAGGCGCCGGCGAAGAAAGCGCCCGCGACTGAACCTGCCGCTACCGGCAATGATGTTAATTCTGCGGCGAAAGTGACTGCTGCGCAGGCAAAGTCGACGGTCGCCGCCGCCAGCAATCCGGTTGCCGGGCCGCCGCCGACGCCGTTGATCGGGCCCGAACCGTCGCGGCTGCCGGTTGCGGCGGCGATCGCTGCGGGTGTGCTGGCGATCATCGTCGTGCTGCTGATCCGCCGGGGAAACGACGAGGACTGACGAAAAACGCTTGACCCTCACGCTGCGTCAGGGTCGATAGTGGCGCTATGGACACCATGACCGTCGGCGCGGTGGCCACCCTGACGGGTGTCTCGGTACGCACCTTGCACCATTACGACCACATCGGTCTAGTGGTGCCGAGTGTGCGCACCGAAGCCGGCTACCGCGGCTACACCGACGCCGACATCGAACGGCTGCACGTGGTGCTGGTGTACCGGTCGGTCGACATGCCCCTCGAGGAGATCCGCGCCCTGCTGGATGGGGACGGGGATGTGCTCGACCGCCTCGAGCGCCAGCACCGGCTGTTGCTGGACCGGGCGGACCGGCTGCAGCACACGATCAAGGCAGTGGAGGAACTGATGAGCTCACACCGCAGTGGCATACAACTGACCGCCGACGAGCAGGTCGAGATCTTCGGCAGCGCGGTGTTCGATGAGTACGCCGCCGAATCCGAGGAGCGGTGGGGTCGCACCGACGCGTGGAAGCAGTCGCAGCAGCGCACGGCGCGGATGACCAAGCAGGACTGGATCGCGTTCAAGGCCGACAATGATGCGCTGTTGACGTCGCTGGCCGAGGCTCACCGCGACGACGTCGTACCCGGCACAGAGCGTGCGAACGAGCTGGCCGCCTGGCATCGCGAAAACATCGAGCGCTTTTACGACTGCGATCACGACATGCACGTGCGCCTGGCCGAGATGTATCTGGCCGACGAGCGGTTCACCCGGTACTACGACGACGTCGAGCCGGGGCTCGCGCAGTTTGTGTACGACATCATCGTGGCCAGCTCTCCTAGCTGATCAACTGGATCCGCAGGCGACTTCACGCAGTTACGCTTCCGGTACCCCGCCGTCAACGGGGTTGGGGGCATGACTGGGCAACCGCCGTCGGGCACGGTGACGTTCCTGATGACCGACCTCGAAGGGTCCACCCGCATGTGGGAGCAGGACCCCGAGGCGATGAAGGCTGCCATGGTTCGTCACGACGAATTGCTGGAGAAGGCGATCGAGAATCATGGTGGCCATGTCTTCTCTCGAATGGGTGACGGGATGGCCGCAGCGTTCCCCACAGCGGGTGATGCCGTGCGCGCGGCAACAGTATTCCGCAGTTCGCTCACCGAGGAGCCCTGGCACACTCCCAATCCTCTTCGTGCGCGGACAGGGTTGCACACCGATGAGGCGGTCGTCGTTGACGGGAATTACCTCAGCGAGCCCGTCAACCGCTGCTCTCGACTGATGTCCGCCGCCCACGGCGGACAGATCCTGCTTTCGGGCGCCACGGAACCACTTGTGCGCGACGAACTTCCCGTCGGATGCCAACTTGCCGACCATGGTGAGCATCGACTGCGCGACCTCGGTCGACCGATGAAGATTTTCGAGATCAAGCGCAACGGTGGTCATGAGGGCTTCCCGCCGCTCCGTACGCTTGACTCATTCCCCGGAAACCTTCCCGCACAGGTCAGTTCGTTCATCGGGCGGGAGACCGAGGTAGCACGGGTCGCATCGGCTCTCGAGGCATCGCGGGTGGTGACCATCACCGGCGTCGGCGGAGTCGGCAAGACCCGCTTGGCGTTGCAGGTCGCTGCCGACGTCCTGCCGCGCTATCGCGATGGGGCGTGGCTGGTGGACTTGGCGCCGGTACGGGATCCGGACGGCGTCGCGGCGGCGGTGGCGGCGGCGTTCCGGCTGTCGAGTCGGAGCGGACAACCGCTCGACGAACTCCTCCTGGAAATGCTCGAAGGTAAGCAATTGCTGTTGGTGCTCGACAACTGCGAGCACCTGATCGCGTCGGCCGCCCACCTGGTAACACGCATCGAGCGAGCGTGTCCGGCCGTCGTCGTCCTGGCCACCAGCCGCGAAGGGTTGGCGGTCGACGGCGAACAACTGGTCGCGTTGCCGCCGATGAACGCAGGGGCGACGGGCGATGCCCTCGAGACCTTGTTGACGACCGACGCGGTCAAGCTTTTCGCCGAGCGCGCCCGCGCCGTGAACGCGGATTTCGCATTGACCGACCGGAACGCCCGCGCGGTGGTGGAGATCTGTCAACGGCTCGACGGTGTGCCCCTCGCGGTCGAACTCGCGGCCGCCCGCGTCATCGCGTTGAGTCCCGCCGAGCTTGCCCAGCGCCTGGACCGCCGATTTCAGGTGCTTGCCGGTGGACGCCGGGGTGCGGTCGAACGACACGCGACGCTCCGCGCGGCCATTGATTGGTCCTTCGAGCTCTTGAACTCGAACGAACAACGGCTGCTGGGCCGCCTGGCCATCTTCTCGGCCGGCTGCACCCTGGACGCCATCGAAAAGGTCTGCAGTGATGCTCTGTTGCATACCGAGGATGTGCTGGACCTCGTAACGACATTGGTGGCCCGATCGCTCGTCGTAGCCGAGGACAGCACCTCGGGCACCCGCTTCCGCATGCTCGAGACCATTCGTCAGTACGGAGAGGAAAAGCTGGCCGAGTGGGGCGAGACCAACGAGCTGCTACTCAAACACGCACACTTCTACGCGGATCTGTCGGCGCGGGCGGCAGAACACTACTACGGGCCCGAACAGATACCTTGGGCTAGACGAATAAATCTCGAGCGCGAGAACATCCGCACAGCGCTTGCCACGACCATAGACAACGGCTACGCGCAGTTGGCTGTTCAGCTGGTCGCCGACCATCCTCACCACCACGGCTACGGCGGGACCGGCGAGGTTTTCGAGATCCGGATACCGTCCGCGCGGGTGATCGATCTCCCAGGCGCCAGCCAGCAGCCCGACTATCCTCGCGTGCTGATGGCGGCGGCCTGGCACGCATACCTCCGGGGTGACTTCGACCTTGCTGACGAGTGGCGAAGAAAGGCGGTCGAAGCCGACGCGCGCCACCCGGACACCCGGCACCGACCGCGGGTGGAGATGGACGCGTGCAATCTGATTGCGATGGCGGCGCTCGCGTCCGGCGACTACTCGGGCGCCGTTTCGGCGTATCGCCGAGCTGCCGAAATGGCTGCGGCAGACGGGTATCCGGCTCTGGCCGCCGTCGCCCTGGCGGTATCGGTCAATGCGTCGATGCTCGGCGGCAGCGAGGCGACTGACGAAGTGGCGCGGGCCGAGGAGGCGCTCCGGCTGGCCAGGCGGTCGGGGATGCACGCGGCCATCGTGGTGAGCCTCAACTCCCTCGCACTCGCGCTGGCCGATTCGGATCCGGAACGGGCCGCAGTCCTGCTCGAGGAAAGTGTTGGGCGCTGTGTAGATCCGGGTGAAGCGAGTCCGTCAGGGGTTCTCACGGCGGCGCTGGTAGCCGGCCGGCTCGGCGACTGGGATCTCGCGCTGAAGCTCGGTGTCCGTTCGATGCAGATGGAGCGCTGGGTGATGGCGCCCTTGCAGGTGGCTCCCTGTCTAGCGATGTACGGACGCGCCCTGGCTGAGCGAGAGCCCGAAGCTGCCGGTGTCCTTGCGGGCGCCGCTTACGCGACATTCCAACGCGCAGCGGCCGAATCGAGGACCGCAGGGGGACGCACTCCCGCCGCGACGGGTCCGAATGCAAACTTCGTCATCACCGCTATGCACGAAACCGGCCGGATCGTCGCGGCAACGCTGGGTGAGAAGCGCGCACGCGAACTCCATTCCGAGGGCAAGCGGATGACCATGGACGAGGCGATCACTTATGCGCTGGCCCGCGTCAAGACCGACTCGCTTAACATCGACCGGTGAGCATCGAGCCCCGCCCCACCGCCGACCTTGTCGATGACATCGGCCCCGACGTGCGCAGCTGCGATCTGCAGCTGCGCCAGTTCGGCGGGCGTGCGCAGTTCGCAGGGCCGATCGTCACGGTGAAGTGCTTCCAGGACAACGCCTTGCTGAAGTCCGTGCTGTCCGAGCCGGGTGACGGCGGCGTGCTGGTGATCGACGGCGACGGGTCGCTGCACTCGGCGTTGGTCGGCGACGTCATCGCCGGGCTCGGCGTCGAAAACGACTGGGCCGGTCTGATCATCAACGGCGCGGTCCGTGACTCCGCGATGTTGCGCACCCTCGACATCGGCATCAAGGCGCTGGGGACCAATCCGCGCAAGAGCACGAAAACCGGTGCCGGAGAACGCGATATCGCGGTCGAGTTCGGCGGTGTCGTGTTCCAGCCGGGCCACATCGCTTTCAGCGACGACGACGGCATCGTCGTGGTCGCCGAACCGGACTGATCGCGAACCGTACACCAGGGTCGTCAATATTGTGGAATCACAGCCCTGGTGTACATCTCGCGAACGAAGTTAGGCCGAAGCCTTCACCGACGCTCGATGTTTGGTGAATTCCAGGGCCTCGTCGTCGACTTTGCCGCGACGAATCAGCCGCAGGTCGAGCAGGTAGTTCTGCTTGAGCCGCCACGGCGGGACATGTCCGGCCTTCGGCAGGTAGTCGAGCGCGCGCAGGACGTAACCGGGGGTGAAATCCATCAGGGGGCGTTCGTCGACGCTGTTGCCGGGATGCATCGGTTCGAAGCGGTCGAATCCCTCGGCGTCCATGTAGTTGAGCACCCGGCAGAAGAACTCGGAGACCAGGTCGGCCTTCAGCGTCCATGACGCGTTGGTGTAACCGATGGTGAACGCCATGTTCGGCATGTGGGTCAGCATCATGCCCTTGTAGGCCATGGTCTCGTTCAGCTCGATCGGCTCGCCGTTGCGCATGATCGCCGCGCCGCCGAACAGCTGCAGGTTCAAACCGGTTGCGGTGATGATGATGTCGGCTTCGAGCTCCTCGCCGGAGGCGAGCTTGATGCCCGTCTTGGTGAACCGCTCGATGGTGTCGGTGACGACATCGGCCTTGCCGTGGCGGATCGTCCGGAACAGATCGCCGTTGGGCGCCAGGCACAGCCGTTCGTCCCACGGGTTGTAGTGGGGCCCGAAGTGCTTTTGCACGTCGTAGCCCTCGGGCAGCCGGCGCTGCGCCATGGTCATCAGCTGCTTGCGCATGAAGTTCGGGAAGCGCCTGCTGATCTGGTACTGCGCGGACTGGAAGATGATGCTCTTCCAGCGGTTGAGCACATACGCGGGTTTTTCCGGCAGCGTCTTTTTCGTCCGAACGGCGAACGGATCCACGTCGGGCAGCGAACCGACATAGGTCGGTGAGCGCTGCAGCATCGTGACGTGCCCGGCACCGGAGTTGGCCAACGCCGGAATCAGGGTGACCGCGGTCGCGCCGCTGCCGATCACGACGATCTTCTTGCCTTGGTAGTCGAGGTCTTCGGGCCAGTGCTGCGGATGAATGACGGTGCCCTCGAAGTCGTCACGGCCGACGAACTCGGGGGTGTAGCCCTCGTCGTAGTTGTAGTAGCCGCTCGCGGCGAACAGGAACGACGCGGTGATCTGGGCTTCCTCACCGTCGCGCTCGACGCGCACGATCCAGTGGTTCTTCTCATCCGACCAGTCCGCCGACAGCACGCGATGGCGATAGCGGATGTGCTTGTCGATGCCGTACTCGGCCACGGTCTCCTTGAGGTAGGCCATGATCGACGGCCCGTCGGCGATCGCCTTCTCCGAGGTCCACGGCTTGAACCGGAAGCCGAGCGTGAACATGTCCGAGTCCGAGCGGATGCCGGGATACTTGAAAAGGTCCCAGGTACCGCCGAGGTTCTCCCGGCGCTCCAGGATGGCGTAGGTCTTGCCCGGGCAGCGGTCCTGCAGATGCCAGGCGGCGCTGATGCCGGAGATACCGGCGCCCACGATGACGACGTCGAGGTGTTCGCTCATGGTACCGGAGCGTATCAACGGTATGTCGAGTTAGTCAACGGGGTGTCGATAAACTCAACACCGTGTAAAGTCAATCGATGTGACCACCGTCAGCCCGTCCCGCGGTCCACGGGGACGCCGCTCCGGTCGCCCCTCCGGCGACGACCGCGAACACGCGATTCTCTCGACACTCGAGGCGCTGCTCGAGGAGCGCTCGCTGTCCGACATCTCCGTGGACGACCTGGCCAAAGGCGCAGGCATCTCCCGTCCCACGTTCTACTTCTACTTCCCCTCCAAGGACGCGGTGCTTCGCGCGCTCGTCGAGCAGGTCATCGCTGAGGCCGACGGCAATGCCGACGACGCGATGGGCGGCATGGATCCGGCGGTGGATCCGACCGGAGTCTGGAAGGCCATCAACGCGTTGTTCAGGACGTTCGGTTCGCACCGCGCCGTGACCCTTGCTGGCGCCGCCGCCCGGCCCACCAATCCCGACGTACGCGCACTGTGGTCACGCTTCATGCAGAAGTGGATCGACCACACCACCGCGTCGATCGAGAACGAACGCGCACGGGGTGAGGCGCCCGAGACGATCCCGGCGCAGGACCTCGCGACGTCGCTCAACCTGATGAACGAGCGCACGATGCTCGCGGCCTTCGCCTCCGAGCAGCCCGCGGTCAGCCCGGACCAACTCGTCGACACCCTCGCCCACATCTGGGTCACCAGCATCTACGGCACCACTCGCCACTAGTCGGATGTCGATGCGAACATATGTTCGTGTCCACTGGTTCCGGGGCAGCGGCGGCGAGCATCCTGCACGCCGACCTCGATTCGTTCTACGCCTCGGTCGAACAGCGTGACGAGCCGTCGCTGCGCGGCCGGCCGGTCATCGTCGGGGCAGGTGTGGTGCTCGCCGCAAGCTACGAGGCCAAGGCATACGGTGTGCGAACCGCGATGGGCGGACGAGAAGCACGCCGCCTCTGTCCGCACGCGATTGTCGTGCCTCCGCGCATGGCGGCGTATTCACAGGCCAGCCGTGACGTCTTCGAGGTCTTCCACGACACGACGCCGGTGGTCGAACCGCTGTCGGTCGACGAGGCGTTCCTCGATGTGTCGGGGCTACGGCGGGTGTCAGGCACCCCGGTCGAGATCGCCGCCAGGCTGCGGGCACGGGTCCGCGAAGAGGTCGGGCTACCCATCACCGTGGGGATCGCGCGCACCAAGTTCCTGGCCAAGGTCGCCAGCCAGGAGGCCAAACCCGATGGGCTGCTGCTCGTCCCGCCCGATCGTGAGCTGGCGTTTCTGCACCCGTTGCCGGTTCGGCGATTGTGGGGTGTCGGCGCCAAGACCGCCGACAAGCTGCACACCTACGGCATCGAGACCGTGGCCGACGTCGCCGAGCTCAGCGAGTCCACCCTCGGGTCCCTGGTCGGGTCGGCGATGGGCAGCCGGTTGTTCGCGCTGTCGCGCAACATCGATCGCCGTCGGGTGGTCACCGGCGTGCGCCGGCGCTCGGTCGGCGCGCAGCGCGCGTTGGGCCGGCGTGGCAACACGATGTCGGAGCAGGAGATCGACGCCGTCGTCGTGAACCTGATCGACCGCATCACCCGACGGATGCGCAAGGCAGGCCGGACCGGTCGCACCGTGGTCCTGCGGTTGCGCTTCGACGACTTCGGCCGCGCCACCCGGTCGCACACGATGCCACGGGCGACCGCATCGACCGAGGTGATTCTGCACGCCGCCCGAGGTCTCGTCGCCGCGGCGGCGCCGCTGATCGCCGAGCGCGGTCTCACCCTCGTCGGGTTCGCCGTGTCCAACATCGATCGCGACGGTGCCCAACAGCTCGAGCTGCCGTTCGAGGAGAGCCACGACACGACGGCGGTCGACGAAGCGGTCGATCAAGTGCGTCAGCGGTACGGCAATTCGGCGGTGACGCGCGGCGTGCTACTGGGCCGCGACCCGGGACTGGAGATGCCGCAGCTACCCGACTGAGCCGGAAGTGCCTTTGCGCGGCTGGGCCTTCGCCCGCTTGGCGGGTTGCGCCTTCTTGGCCGCCCGGCCCGGTGTCGGCGGTGGGTTGGCCGCTTCCGTCTTCGCCGACTTCATGGGCGGCACAGCCTTTTTCGCCGGTGTCTTCTTGGCGGGAGCCTTGGCGGCCGTCTTCTTCGCGGCCGTCTTCTTGGCCGGCGCCTTCTTCACCGGTGCCTTGGTCGTCGCCTTCTTGGCGGGCACCTTGGTCACCTTCTTGGCGGGCGCCTTGGCGACCTTCGTCGCGGGCGGCTTCTTGGCCGGTGCCTTCTTGGCGGGCGCCTTCTTGGCCGGTGGCTTTTTCGGTGCCTTCTTCGGTGCAGCCGACGACGGTGGCGCCGACGGCGGTTCGATCTGCTCGGCCCGGTCTTCGGGCTCGCCGCTGACGCGTCGCACGAGGCGTCCGGCCGTCTCGCCCGCAGCGTTAGCGAGCTCTGCGGCACGCGCGCCGAGCGCCGCGGCCGTCTCACCGATAATTTTTCTCACAGTGACCCTGTACCCCCTTCGGGGCAGTTAACCGCGGGCGATTCTCATGATCCCGCCCACGCCAGCAATTCCTCGGCGGGCCAGGTGTTGACGATGCGGTCGACGGGCACCTCGGCATCGAGCGCGCGTTGCGCTCCGTAACCGAGGAACTCCAGCTGCCCGGGGGCATGCGAATCGGTGTCGATCGAGAACAGGCACCCGGTCTCCAGCGCGAGTTTGAGCAGGCGGGTCGGGGGGTCACGCCGCTCGGGTCGGGAGTTGATCTCGACGGCCGTTCCGTGGTCCCGACATGCCGTGAACACCTTCTCGGCGTCGAATTTCGATTCCGGTCGCATCCCACGGCCACCGGTGACAAGGCGGCCGGTGCAGTGGCCCAGCACATCGGTGTGCGGGTTGGTGACCGCCTTGAGCATCCGGCGTGTCATCGACGGGGCGTCCATCGCCAGCTTCGAATGCACGCTGGCCACCACGATGTCGAGCCGTTCGAGCAGTTCGTCCTCCTGGTCGAGGGAGCCGTCCTCGAGGATGTCGACCTCGATGCCGGTCAGAATCCGCAGCGGGGCGACCTTGTCACGTAACTCGTCGATGACGTCGAGTTGTTGGCGCAACCGCTCGGGTGACAGGCCGTTGGCGATCCGAAGCCGCGGCGAATGGTCGGTCAGCGCACAGTACTCATGACCCAGATCCCTTGCCGCCGACATCATTTCCTCGATGGGGGCCGAGCCGTCGGACCAGTTCGAATGCACGTGCAGATCGCCACGCAGTGCCGCGCGGATGTCGCCGCCTCCGAGATCCTTTGCGTTGGAACGCAGTTCGGTCAGCACCTCGGGTTCGCGGCCGGCCCATGCCTGCGCGATGACCTTCGCGGTCTTGGGGCCGATGCCGGGCAGCGACTGCCAGCTGTTGGCGGTGCCGTGGCGGTCGCGTTCGGCGTCGGAGAGGGCTTCGACGATGTCGGCGGCGTTACGGTAGGCCATCACCCGGCGCGGGTCCTCGCGCGCACGGTCCTTGTAGTAGGCGATCTGCCGCAGGGCGATGACGGGGTCCATCACTCCAGTGTGCCCGCTTTGCACACCCCAGCATGATGCGGATATAGTGGCTTGCGAATATGTTCAATCCATCAAGTCTTGGAACCGATGCCGCACCGATTCCTCGGTAGCCCCGAGCTGCCGCTCTACGAGATCAAGGCCAACCTGTTCAAGGCGCTGGCCCACCCGGCGCGCATCCGTGTCCTCGAGATCCTGTCAGCCAACGCCGGTCCGACCTCGGTCAGCGAGATCCTCGCCGAAACCGACCTCGAGCCCACGCTGCTGTCCCAGCACCTGGCGGTGCTCAAGCGTCATCACGTGGTCTCGGCACAACGAGTCGGCAACTCAGTCCTCTACGAACTCGCCCATCCGAAGATCTCCGAACTCCTGGTCATCGCCAGAGCCTTTCTCGCCGACGTCCTCGGAACCAACCGGGACCGGTTGGAGGCGTTCAAGACGCTGCCTCCGCTGGGACACGACAAGTGAACCTCGCCCGACTGCTCCCGAACCGCCGGGACTACACCGAACTGCCCCGATCGTGGCGGCGCGACATCCTGGCCGGGATCACGGTCGGTGTCGTCGCTCTACCGCTGGCCCTGGCGTTCGGTATCAGTTCGGGTGTGGGTGCCGCTGCCGGACTCATCACCGCGGTGGTCGCTGGATTGGTGGCTGCCGTCTTCGGCGGGTCGCATGTTCAGGTGTCCGGGCCGACCGGCGCGATGGCCGTCGTGCTCGCGCCGATCGTGGCGCACTACGGTCTCGGCAGCATCGCCCTCGTCACGGTGCTGGCCGGTCTGCTCGTGCTCGCCGCGGGAGTCACCGGCCTGGGCCGCGCGGTCACCTTCATCCCCTGGCCGGTCATCGAGGGCTTCACCCTGGGCATCGCCGCCATCATCTTCCTTCAACAGGTACCCGCCGCATTCGGCCAAGACAGCCCAGCGGGCGGACGAACCTTGTCGGTCGCGTGGAACGTTGTCAGACAGGCAGATTGGCCATCGGCTGCGAAGACACTGACCGTGGTGGCGGTGGTCGCAATTCTGATGACGACTCTGCCACGCCTGCACCGCGGAATCCCGGAATCGCTGACAGCCGTGATAGTCGTCACGGTAATGGTTGTGGCTCTTGACATCCCGATCACAAGCATCGGTGAGCTACCGTCCCACCTCCCCACCCCCGTCATTCCCCACGTGGATGTCGGCGCAATGCGGACCCTCGTCGGCGCCGCCTTGGCGATCGCGGCCCTGGCCGCCATCGAGTCCCTCCTGTCGGCGCGCGTCGCCGCCAGCATGGCGCCGACGGGACCGTACGACCCCGACCGCGAACTGGTCGGACAGGGCCTTGCTTCGGTCGCATCGGGCGCCTTCGGTGGCATGCCCGCGACGGGGGCCATCGCCCGTACCGCCGTCAACGTTCGTTCCGGGGCGCGTACCCGGGTCGCGGCCATCGTGCATTCGCTGGTCCTGCTCGCAGTCGTGTACCTGGCCACGGGGCCCGTTTCCGCAATACCCTTGTCGGCCTTGGCGGGTGTTCTCATGGTGACCTCGTTCCGGATGATCTCGTTGTCCACCATCCGCAAGATTCTGCGGTCCACCCGTTCGGACGCTGTGACGTTCGCGCTCACCGCCGCCATCACGGTGTGCTTCGACCTCATCGAGGCCGTGCAGATCGGGGTCGTCGTCGCGGCGTTCTTCGCGCTGCGCACAGTGGCTCGTCGCAGCAGCGTCACTCGAGAAGATCTCCCAGGACCTCGCAGGCCCGGCGACGAGCGGATCGCGCTGCTGCGCCTGGACGGAGCGATGTTCTTCGGTGTGGCCGAGCGTATTTCGAACGAGATCACCGACACCGACCATCCGCAGACGTCGGTGGTGATCATCCGACTCAGCCAGCTGGGCATGCTCGACGCCACCGGCGCAAATTCGTTGGCGCAGATCGCCACCGAACTGGAAGCGCGCGGTATCACGGTGATCATCAAAGGTGTTCGCCCGGAACACATGAGCTTGCTCACCAATGTCGGCGTATTCGACTCACTGCGCCACGAGAACCACTTGATGGACTCACTTGACGAGGCGATCGATCACGCCCGAACCCACGTCACCCGTCTGACGCCCTCACGCTCGTCGGATTGATCGCACCGTGCACGAGCGCGGCCACCTCGCCGTGGGTGGAGCCGCCGGCCAGAAACAGCATCTCGTCACCGGCTTCCAGCACGTCGTCGGGCCGGGGCAAGACGATCCCGCTCGCGCGGATGATGATCGCCAGCGCGGTGTTCTCCAGCAGCGGCAGGTCGCGCATCCGCTGCCCGACGAGCGGATCACCCTCGGGCAGTGTCAGTTTCGCCAGGCTGACCTGCCCGTGCCGTAGCTGCATCAGCCGCACCACGTGGCCGATGTCGATGGCGCCCTCGATCGCCGCCACCAGCGCGCTTGGTGCGGAGACCGCGACGTCGACACCCCACGCCTCGGTGAACAACCACTCGTTGCGCAGGTCGTTGACCCGGGCCACCACCCGGGCCACGCCGAACTCCGTCTTCGCCAACAACGCGGCGGCCAGGTTCACCTTGTCGTCGCCGGTCGCAGCGATCACCACGTCGCACATCTGCAGCCCGGACTCTTCGAGCGAGGACAACTCGCACGCATCGGCGAGGAGCCATTCGGCCTCCGGGACCGTCCGCGGCTCGTAGTGCCGCACGTCGTGTTCGATCAACAACACCTTGTGGCCGTAGTCGATCAGTTCCTGCGCCACCGACCGGCCGACTGCCCCGGCACCGGCAATGCCGACCCGCATCATCGTCCGCGCCTCGACGCGCTGCGATGCGTCAAGGAGCCGCCAGCGGAGCCGTATCACACACTCATACTTAACCATCGCGGCGGTTTTGGGCGCAGCTACCGGGTCAGACTGCCCGGCCACCGCCCGTGGTAGGTGTTTTACTGCCTCTCACACCGCCCATCCGGTCCCGAACGGGGATGCAATGACCCTCGAGCAGCTCTATCTTGTGCTGCTGATCGCTGGGGTGGTGCTGCTGGCGAGCATCGTCGCCACCAGGGCCGCCAGCCGTGTCGGGCTGCCCAGCCTGCTGCTCTTCCTCTTCGTCGGCGTCATCGTCGGCGAAGACGGGCTGGGGCTGGACTTCGACAACTACCTGCTCGCCGACCACCTGGGCACGGTGGCGTTGGCCGTGATCCTCGTCGAAGGCGGCCTGACGACCCGGTTCTCCGACATCCGGCGTGTGCTGGCGCCTGCGGGTGTGCTCGCGACACTCGGCGTCGCGGTCAGCATGCTCATCACCGCGGCCGGGGCGCACCTGCTGCTGGGAATCAACTGGCAGCTGTCGCTGCTGCTCGGCGCGGTCGTGTCCGTCACCGATGCCGCGGCGGTGTTCTCGGTGCTGCGCGTGGTGCCCCTGCCCCGCCGGGTGGCGGGCTTGCTGGAAGCCGAGTCCGGTTTCAACGACGCCCCAGCCGTCATCCTCGTGCTGATGTTCAGCGTGGCGCCACTCGAGCTGTCGCCCGTGCACGCGCTCACCGAACTGGTCTACGAGCTGGTGGTTGGTGCGGCGATCGGTATCGGCGTCGGCTATCTGGGCTCGATGGCGTTGCGCCGCATCGCGCTTCCGGCGTCGGGACTCTATCCGCTGGCAACATTCGGGCTCGGCATGGTCGCGTTCGCGGCGGGCGGCACCGCACACGCCAGCGGATTCCTCGCCGCGTATGTGGCCGCGGTCGTGCTCGCCAACACCGGCCTGCCGCACCGTTCGGCGACGCGGTCGTTCGCCGAGGGTCTCGGCTGGCTCGCTCAGATCGGCCTGTTCGTCCTGCTCGGCTTGCTCGTCGACCCCAGTGACCTGGCCGCGGAGGTGATCCCCGGCATCGTGACGGGTCTGGTGTTGCTGTTGGTCGCCAGGCCGCTGTCGGTGTTCGTCTCCCTGGTGTGGTTCCGAATCCCCTGGCGCGAACAGGTTTTCGTTTCCTGGGCGGGTCTTCGCGGTGCCGTCCCGATCGTGTTGGCGACCTTCCCCATCGTGGGCGGGGTGCCCGACAGTGTCCGCCTCCTCAACATCGTGTTCATCCTGGTGGTGGTGTTCACGCTGGTGCAGGGTCCCAGCCTGCGCTTCGTCGCGCATCGGCTGGGGCTGATCAAGAAGGAGGCGACGCGAGAGATCCAGGTGGAGTCGGCTCCCCTTGACGTGCTGGACGCAGAACTTCTGACCATGAGGGTGCAGGCGCCGTCGCGGTTGCACAACGTCACGGTGCTGGAACTGCGGCTGCCCGATCCGAGCGTGATCACGTTGATCATCCGCGACGGGCGCACCTTCGTCCCGCAGCCCGACACCCGCATCGCGATCGGTGACGAGCTGCTGATCGTCACCACCACCAAGACGCGCGCCTTGGCCGAACGCCGGCTGCGCGCGGTGAGCCGTCGTGGCAAGCTCGCGTACTGGTTCGACGAATTCGGCGAAACCGACTAACCGCGCAGCGGACTCGGCTCACAGCTCGCTGCCGGCCACTCGGGGCTAGCCTCGGTTCAATGAAGTTCGCTTTCAAGACATCGCCGCAAAACACGACGTGGGCCGACATGCTCGCGGTGTGGAAGGCCGCCGACCAGATCGACGTGTTCGAATCCGGCTGGACGTTCGACCACTTCTATCCGATCTTCTCCGACTCCACCGGCCCGTGCCTGGAGGGCTGGGTGACGCTCACCGCGCTGGCGCAGGCGACCCAGCGGTTGCGTGTCGGGGTGCTCGTCACCGGCATCCACTACCGCCATCCCGCGGTGCTGGCCAACATGGCCTCCGCGTTGGACATCGTGTCCAACGGTCGACTCGAGCTCGGTATCGGCGCGGGCTGGAACGAGGAGGAGTCCGAGGCGTACGGCATCGAGTTGGGTTCCATCCGTGAGCGGTTCGACCGCTTCGAGGAGGCGTGCGAGGTGCTCACCAGCCTGCTCAGCCAGGAGACCACGTCGTTCGACGGCACGTTCTACCAACTGAAGGACGCGCGCAACGAGCCGAAGGGCCCGCAACGGCCGCATCCCCCGATCTGCATCGGCGGCAATGGCGAGAAGCGCACGCTGCGGATCACCGCCCGATACGCCCAGCACTGGAACTTCGTCGGCGGAACGCCGGAGGAATTCGCGCGCAAGCGCGACGTGCTGGCCGGCCACTGCGCCGACATCGGACGCGATCCGGCCGAGATCATGCTGTCGGCCCACGTCCGACTGGACCCCGACCTCAACTACGACAAGACGTTGTCCGAAGCCGCGGCCCTGGGACAGGAGGGTCTGGATCTGGCGATCATCTATCTCCCGCCGCCGCACAATCCCGCGGTGCTCGAACCGCTGGCCGACGCGATCGCCGCATCGGACCTACGGAGTTAGCCGCCGTTTCTGACGGTCACGAAAATATAACGATTTGGCAAACGCGCGGCCGGAGGGCTTCAGCGCGAGGGAGTTCGCGCTTCCCGGTTCGCTAGACGCCGTAGAGACGAAGCTCGTCGGCAGTGATGAGACGCTCGGCCTTGGCCGGGAACTCGCGGCTCTTCAGCGGGTGACGGAGGAGTGACCAGGCGATTCGGCTGACCCGAGACCGGGATAGCGGGTTGACATACACGGAACTGACTCCTGTGTCGAAACCGATAGCTGACCGGGGCCCAACCTTACCGCAGTGCCCCCATGAAGTCATTAGAACCCGACCGTCGGCAAACTGTGGTAGGCGCGCCGGTAAATCGTCTGATGTTTTTAGAGTTGCTGAAGTGACAGATGTGACTCGCATCCGTGCCGCCGCGGTCATGGCCTGAGGAACACGTCATCCAACGTCACGGTGCGCAGTCCGCGCGCCCGGACGATGTCGACCAACTGCCCGAAGACCTCGGTGACGGGTCGGTGGTTGAGGTGGCCGATCACGATCGTCTGCGCGGTGAAGTGTTTGTCGGCCATCGCGACGACCTCGGCGGCAGGGATCCACACGTGGTCTTCCAGCGTGCCCGACCACAACGTGTCGACGGTGTAGCCCAGATCGGCCGACACCTTGTCGACGTGCGGGCTGGTCGCGCCGTAGGGCGGCCGGAAGTACGGGCGTGCGTCGACGCCGTACGTCTTCCACAGGAAGTCGTGGTTGCGCCGGAACTGCTCGGCCACGTCGATGAGCGGCAGCTTGGTGAGGTCGGGATGCGACCACGTGTGGTTGGCCAGTTGGATCTGACCGTCGTCGACCAACGGCCTCAACAGGTCGGCGTGATCGGTCCATGACCGGTAAATCCCGTTGACGAAGTAGGTCAGCCGTATCCCGGTGTCCTTGGCGAATTGGGTGTAGGCGCGCACGACCTCACTGCTGACCCCGTCGTCGACGGTCAGTGCCAACAGGTCTCCCTGGCCGGGCAGGGTGCTCAGCACCCCACCGGGTAGCGCGATGCGCGCCGACTTCGGAGGCGGCGGCAACAGGCCGACCGAGGGTGCGGGCGGGACCTGCGCGGCCACACCAGCGACTCGCGGTTGTGCCGCGGTCGCGCAGCGGCTCAGGCCCACTGCGCCGAGGGTGGCGACGGACAGGGCCGCGACGAAGTTGCGCCGGTTGAGTCTCAGCCCGGCGCCGGCGGTTGGGGAGCGGCCGATCACCGCCCTTACTGTCGCGCGCTCAGGCGCAAAAGCCGCACATTGCGCGGCGTGTCGCGTCGGAACCTACCGGGACCTACCGCTGCGGTACGGCGGTCGGCTTGATCGGCGCCGGAAGCGCCGACCGGCCCATCAGGTAGCGGTCCACACCCGCCGCGGCCGCGCGGCCCTCCGCGATGGCCCACACGATCAGCGACTGCCCGCGCCCCATGTCGCCCGCGACGAAGACGCCGGGCACCGAGGAGGCGAAGTCGGCGTCTCGGCTGACATTGCCCCGCTCGTTGATCTCGACGCCGAGGTCGGTCAGCAGGCCTTTGCGCTCGGGACCGGTGAAGCCCATCGCGAGCAGCACGAGATCGGCTTCCATCTCGAACTCGGTGCCCTCGACCTTCTCGAACTTGCCCGCGTTCATCTTGACCTCGTGGCCGCGCAGTCCGGTGACATGCCCGTCGCGGCCGATGAACTCCTCGGTGTTGACCGAGTAGACGCGCTCGCCGCCTTCCTCGTGCGCCGAGGACACCCGAAACATCAATGGGTAGACCGGCCACGGCGTCGAGTCGGCGCGTGTCTCCGGCGGCCGCGGCATGATCTCGAACTGGTGCACGCTGGCCGCGCCCTGGCGGTGCGCGGTGCCCAGACAGTCGGCGCCGGTGTCACCACCGCCGATGATGATGACCTTCTTGTCTTTCGCGTGGATCGGCGGCAGGCCGTTCTCGTCGGTGACGGGGTCGCCGAACTGCACGCGGTTGGCCCACGGCAGGTACTCCATCGCCTGGTGGATGCCGTCGAGCTCGCGACCCGGGATCGGCAGGTCGCGCCGCTCCGTCGCGCCGCCGGCGAGCACCACCGCATCGAACTCCTTGCGAAGCTGCTGCGCTGTTATATCAATGCCGACGTTGACCCCGGTGCAGAACTCGGTGCCCTCGGCCGCCATCTGCTCCAGACGACGGTCGATGTGGCGCTTTTCCATCTTGAACTCGGGGATGCCGTAACGCAGCAGCCCGCCGATGCGGTCGTCGCGCTCGAACAGCGTGACGCTGTGCCCGGCGCGGGTCAGCTGCTGGGCGGCGGCCAGCCCGGCCGGGCCCGAGCCGACGACGGCGACCTTCTTGCCGGTCTTGACCTCCGGCGGCAGCGGCGTCACCCAACCCTCGTCGAAGGCCTTGTCGATGATCTCGACCTCGACCTGTTTGATCGTGACCGGATCCTGGTTGATGCCCAGAACGCAGGAACCCTCGCACGGCGCGGGGCACAGCCGGCCGGTGAACTCCGGGAAGTTGTTCGTCGCATGCAGCCGTTCGATGGCGTCGCGCCAGCGGTCGTTGCGCACCAGGTCGTTCCACTCGGGGATCAGGTTTCCCAGCGGACAACCGTTGTGGCAGAACGGAATCCCGCAGTCCATACAGCGGGTTGCCTGCTCACGCAGGGTGTCGTGGGAGAAGTCCTCGTAGACCTCTTTCCAGTCGCGCAGGCGAATCGGCACGGGCCGCCGCTGCGGCGTCTCGCGCTGGGTGTATTTGAGGAAACCGCGGGGATCAGCCACTGGCGGCCGCCATTATCGCCTCGTTGACGTCGGCGCCGGTGCGTTCTGCCTCGGCGATCGCCTCGAGCACCCGTTTGAAATCGCGGGGCATCACCTTGGTGAAGTGCTTCACGTTGTTGTCCCAGTCGTTGAGTATCCGTGCTCCGACAGCGGAATCGGTGGCGTCGACGTGGGCCTGGATCATGCCCGCAAGCCATTCGAGGTCCTCCTCGTCGAGGCCCTCCAGTTCCACCATCTCGGCGTTGAGGTTGTCCGGTAGCGCGCCGTCGGGGTCGTAGACGTAGGCGATGCCACCGGACATGCCCGCGGCGAAGTTGCGCCCCGTCGGACCGAGGATTGCGATCTTGCCGCCGGTCATGTACTCACAACCGTGGTCGCCCACACCTTCGACCACCGCGTGCGCACCGGAGTTGCGCACCGCGAACCGCTCGCCGACCTGGCCGCGGATGAACACCTGGCCGCTCGTCGCACCGAACAGGATCACGTTGCCCGCGATGATGTTGTCCTCGGCGACGTAGTCCTCGGGTGCGCTGTCCGATGGCCGCACCACGATCCGTCCACCCGAGAGCCCCTTGCCGACATAGTCGTTGGCGTCGCCGTAGACCCGGAGCGTGATGCCCTTCGGCACGAACGCCCCGAAGCTGTTGCCCGCCGAACCGTCGAAGGTGATGTCGATGGTGCCGTCCGGAAGGCCCTGCCCGCCATAGGCTTTGGTCACCTCATGACCGAGCATCGTGCCGACTGTCCGGTTGACGTTGGCGATCGTCGTCGAGAAGCGCACCGGCGTCTGTGAATCCAGCGCTTCGCGGCACATCACGATCAGTTGCTGGTCGAGCGCCTTGTCAAGGCCGTGGTCCTGACGCGAACTGCAATACAGGTCCTGGTTCATGAACGCCGACTCGGGCTCGTGTAGAACCGGCGTCAGGTCGAGCTTGTAGGCCTTCCAGTGCTCGGCGGCCTTCGTGGTGTCCAGCGCGCCGACTTGCCCCACCATCTCGTTGACGGTGCGGAAGCCCAACTGGGCCATCATCTCCCGCACCTCTTCGGCGATGAACATGAAGAAGTTCTCGACGAATTCGGGCTTTCCGGTGAACCGCTCGCGCAGCACCGGATTCTGGGTGGCCACGCCCACCGGACAGGTATCGAGGTGGCAGACGCGCATCATGATGCAACCCGAGACCACCAGCGGCGCGGTGGCGAAGCCGAACTCCTCGGCGCCGAGCAGTGCGGCGACCACGACGTCGCGGCCCGTCTTGAGCTGACCGTCGACCTGGACGACGATGCGGTCGCGAAGACCGTTGAGCAGCAACGTCTGCTGGGTTTCGGCCAGGCCGAGTTCCCACGGGGCGCCGGCGTGCTTCATCGACGTCAGCGGGGTCGCGCCGGTACCGCCGTCGTGGCCGGAGATCAGCACGACGTCGGCATGCGCCTTGGACACACCGGCGGCAACCGTTCCGACGCCGTTCTCGGATACCAGCTTGACGTGCACGCGCGCCTGCGGGTTGGCGTTCTTCAAGTCGTGGATCAGCTGCGCGAGATCCTCGATCGAGTAGATGTCGTGGTGCGGCGGCGGGGAGATCAGCCCGACGCCGGGCGTCGAGTGCCGGACCTCGGCGACCCACGGGTAGACCTTGCCGCCCGGAAGCTGGCCGCCCTCACCGGGTTTCGCGCCCTGAGCCATCTTGATCTGGATGTCGGTGCAGTTGCTCAGGTAGTGGCTCGTCACGCCGAACCGCCCCGAGGCCACCTGCTTGATCGCGCTGCGGCGCCAGTCGCCGTTCTCGTCGCGGTCGAAACGCGACACCGCCTCGCCGCCTTCGCCCGAATTCGATCGTCCGCCAAGGCGGTTCATCGCGATAGCCAACGTCTCGTGCGCCTCGGCGGAGATCGAGCCGTAACTCATCGCGCCGGTCGAGAACCGCTTGACGATCTCGCTGGCCGGCTCCACCTCCTCGAGCGGCACCGGCGGGCGCAACCCGTCGCGGAACTTGAGCAGGCCGCGCAGCGAGGCCATCCGCTCGCTCTGATCGTCGACGAGCTTGGTGTATTCCTTGAAGATCTCGTACTGGCCGGTGCGAGTGGAATGTTGCAGCTTGAACACCGTGTCCGGGTTGAACAGGTGGTACTCACCCTCCCGGCGCCACTGGTACTCGCCGCCGACCTCGAGTTCGCGGTGCGCCCACTCGTCGGGCCGGTCGAGATAAGCCAACGCGTGCCGGGCGGCGACATCGTCGGCGATGTCGTTGAGGTCGATTCCGCCGACGGGACAGGTCAATCCGGTGAAGTACTCGTCGAGCACCTGCTGGTTGATGCCGATGGCCTGGAACAGCTGGGCGCCGGTGTAGGAGGCCAGCGTCGAGATGCCCATCTTCGACATCACCTTCAGCACGCCCTTGCCCGCGGCCTTGACGTAGTTGGCCTTGGCCTGGTCGCTGGAGATGCCGGTGATCACGCCGCGGTCGACCATGTCCTCGATCGACTCGAAGGCCATGTATGGGTTGATCGCAGCCGCGCCGAAGCCGCACAGCATAGCCATGTGGTGCACCTCGCGGGCGTCGCCGGCCTCCACGACCAGCCCGACCTTTGTGCGGGTGCGTTCCCGGACGAGGTGGTGGTGCACGGCCGAGACCGACAGCAGCGACGGGATCGGCGCCATCTGCTCGTTGGATTCGCGATCCGAGAGCACGATGATGCGGGCTCCCTCGCGAATCGCGGTCGACACCTTGGCGCGCACGTTGTCCAGCGCCTCCTTGAGACCCTGCCCGCCTCGGTTGACCGGATACAGGCAGCGGATGACGGCCGCGCGCATGCCGTGCTTACGCCCGCGGATCTCGTGGTCGGGGTCGACGCAGATCAACTTGGACA
Organism: Mycobacterium sp. 852002-51152_SCH6134967; assembly: GCF_001667105.1. Lineage (NCBI taxonomy): Bacteria > Bacillati > Actinomycetota > Actinomycetes > Mycobacteriales > Mycobacteriaceae > Mycobacterium > Mycobacterium sp. 852002-51152_SCH6134967. The sequence continues at coordinate 33,444 of NZ_LZIK01000019.1, forward strand.
GGTCGGCGTTGCGCAGGATCGGCTGCGAGAGCACGATCTGTCTGCAGGATTCCGGACCCGGGTTGAGCAAGTCGCCCTCCGGTCCGACTGCGCCCTGCAGGCTGGTGACGACTTCTTCCCGGATGGCGTCCAGCGGTGGGTTGGTCACCTGGGCGAACAGCTGCTGGAAGTAGTCGTAGAGCATCCGCGGGCGTTGCGAGAGCACCGCGACCGGAGTGTCGGTGCCCATCGAGCCCAGCGCCTCGGCGCCGGAGCGCGCCATCGGCGCGACCAACAGGTTGAGCTCCTCGTAGGTGAAGCCGAAGATCTGCTGGCGCAGCACGACCCGGTGGTGCGGCATCCGCACATAGTCGCCCGGCGGCAGCTCATCGAGGTCGAACAGGCCGGCGTCGAGCCACTCCTGGTAAGGGTGCTCGGCGGCGAGCTCGGCCTTGATCTCCTCATCGGAGACGATGCGGCCCTTGGAGGTGTCGACCAGGAACATGCGGCCGGGCTGCAGACGCATCCGCTTGACGACGGTCGACGGGTCGAGTTCGAGCACGCCTGCCTCCGACGCCATCACCACCAGGCCGTCGGCGGTGACCCAGATCCGCGACGGACGCAGGCCGTTGCGGTCGAGCACGGCGCCGATCACCGTGCCGTCGGTGAAGCAGACCGATGCCGGGCCGTCCCACGGCTCCATCAGCGAGTCGTGGAACTCGTAGAACGCCCGGCGCGCCGGGTCCATCGACTCGTGTCGCTCCCACGCCTCCGGGATCATCATCAGCATCGCGTGCGGCAGGCTTCGCCCGCCCAGGTGCAGGAGTTCGAGCACCTCGTCGAACCGGGCGGTGTCCGACGCCCCGGGGGTGCACACCGGGGTGATCTTGTCGAGATCCTGATTCGGGCCGAACACGTCGGTCTTGATGAGCGCCTCTCGTGCGCGCATCCAGTTCTCGTTGCCGGTGACGGTGTTGATCTCGCCGTTGTGGGCGATGCGCCGGAACGGGTGGGCCAACGGCCACGACGGGAACGTGTTGGTCGAGAAGCGTGAGTGCACGATGCCCAGCGCACTGGTGAGGCGGTCGTCCTGCAGGTCGAGGTAGAAGGCCTTGAGCTGCGGGGTGGTCAGCATGCCCTTGTAGACGAAGGTCTGCCCGGAAAGGCTTGGGAAGTAGACGGTTTCACGCCCGGGCCCGTCCTGGCCCGGGCCCTTGGTGCCCAGCTCGTGCTCGGCGCGCTTGCGCACCACGTACGCGCGACGCTCTAAATCCATGCCCGACGCACCGCCCATGAACACCTGCCGGAATGTCGGCATCGCGTCGCGGGCCAGCGCGCCCAGCGGCGAGTCGTCGATCGGCACCTCGCGCCAGCCCAGGACCTCGAGCCCTTCGGCCTCGGCGATCTTCTCGACGGCCTCACACGCGGTCGCCGCATCCTTCGACGACTGTGGCAGGAACGCGATTCCGGTGGCGTAGCTACCCGGCTCCGGCAGCTCGAAGTCGACCACCTCGCGCAGGAACGCGTCGGGAACCTGCAACATGATGCCCGCACCATCGCCGGTGTTCGGCTCGGCACCCTGCGCGCCGCGGTGCTCCAGGTTCACCAGGGCGGTGATCGCCTTGTCGACGATGTCGCGACTGCGGCGGCCGTGCATATCGGCCACCATCGCGACGCCGCACGCATCGTGCTCGAACGCGGGGTTGTACAGCCCTTGCATCCTGGGCGCCATTCGCACCTACCCTTTTCCTGCACGTCTTATGAAGCTTCTGCCTGACAGCCGTAGACAGCGGCGGTTAGCCGGTCCGGCCATGGAGTGCCTTCGTGCAGCATCGAACGCCGGCCTGTATCCACTTGCCCCGAGTGGAGAAAACGATATGACAAACACCGGGTGACATGCCAACTTAGTAGACCCTAACTACATCGGCGGGACGGTGCGGCCGTCTCGCTTGCCACCACTCGGTTTTGCACCCAACATCGTTGCGGCCCTGGGATTTTCAAGGCGATCAGCGATTCTCCAGCGTGGTGCGGTACACGTCACACTTGCCTCCCGACGCCGCCTGGCGTTTGCTGAAGGGCGCTTTTTCGGCGCTTTTTCCAGCTTAGACCGCTGCGTACGGGTTTGCGAAAAGCCTAGCCAGATTCTTAAGAAAGCGCTTTCAGGCTGGCTTCGGGGGTGAGGTTCAGCCGTCGCAGCAGTTGAGCGTTGAGCGCCACCACGACCGTCGACGCCGACATCAAGATCGCGCCGACGGACATCGGCAGGATGAAGCCGACCGGCGCCAGCACCCCCGCGGCCAGCGGCAGCGACACCAGGTTGTATCCCGCTGCCCACCAAAGGTTTTGCTGCATCTTGCGGTATGCGGCCCGAGAGAGCTGCAGCACCGACAGCACCGAGCGCGGATCCGAGCCGGCCAGGATCACCCCGGCCGAGCCGATCGCCACGTCGGTTCCCGCGCCGATCGCGATGCCGACATCGGCCTGGGCAAGCGCGGGGGCGTCGTTGACGCCGTCCCCCACCATCGCCACCTTGCGCCCGTCGCGCTGCAACTGGGCCACCTTTGCCGCCTTGTCCTCCGGTCGTACCCCGGCGAACACCCGCTCGATCCCCAAGTCGGCGGCCACCGACTGCGCGACGGCCTCCGCGTCGCCGGTGATCATCACCACTTCGATGCCCAGCTTGGTCAGCGCCTCGACCACCTGGCGGGACTCCGGTCGCACCTCGTCAGCCAGCTTGATCGCACCGGCGGCCTCACCGTCGACCACGACGTGCAGGATGATCGCCCCTTCGTCCCGCCACTGCCCCGTTTCGGGCAGGTCGGCGAGCCCCGCTTCGGCCAGCATCCGCGGCCCGCCGACCTGAACGGTGCTGCCCTCGACCATGGCCTTGACGCCCACCGCCGGGGACGAGCTGAAGTCGGTGGTCGGCGGCAGGTTCAGCGAGCGGTCGCGCGCGGCCGCGACGATCGCCTCGGCCAGCGGATGCTCGGAGTACGCCTCGGCCGCCGCCGCCCACGTCAGGACATCCTCGGCGGAACGGCCGGGTGCGGTCGCGACCGCGGTGACCGTCGGCTCGCCCTTGGTCAGCGTGCCCGTCTTGTCGAACAGCACGGCTTCGACGGTCCGCATGCTCTCCAGCGCCAGCCGGTCCTTGATCAGAACGCCTCCGCGTGCGGCGCGTTCGGTGGCGATCGAGACCACCAGCGGTATCGCCAGCCCCAGAGCGTGCGGGCAGGCGATCACCAGGACGGTAATGGTCCTGATGACGGCCGCGGCGGGCAAACCCACGAACGACCACACCACGGTCGTAACGATCGCCGCCGACAGCGCGAACCAGAACAGCCAACCCGCCGCCTTGTCGGCCAGGCGCTGCGCCCGCGACGACGAGTTCTGCGCTTCGGTCACCAACCGCTGGATACCGGCCAGCGTCGTGTCGTCGCCGACCGCGCTGACCTGCACCCGCAGCCCTGAGTCGGTGGCCACCGTGCCGGCCACGACGTGGTCGCCCGCCTCGCGGCGAACCGGCCGCGATTCGCCGGTGACCATCGACTCGTCGACGTCCGCCGTACCGGCGATGATCTCGCCGTCGGCCGGGATGTTGCCTCCGGGGCGTACCAGCACGACGTCGCCCACACGCAACTCGGCCGGTGCGACGATTTCCGTGCCGCCGTCGACGACCCGCTCGGCCTCGTCGGGCAGCAGCGCCGCCAGGGAGTCGAGCGCCGATGTGGTCTGCGCGAGCGAGCGCATCTCGATCCAGTGCCCGAGCAGCATGATCACGATCAGCAGTGCCAGTTCCCACCAGAAGTCCAGCTCGTGGTGCAAGACACCGAGGCTCGCACCCCAGGACGACAGGAACGCGACCGTGATAGCCAGCCCGATCAGCAGCATCATTCCCGGTGCGCGGGAACGGATTTCATTGACGGCCCCGGACAGGAAGGGCCGCCCGCCCCAGACGTACATCACGGTGCCGAGCACCGGCGGCACCCATCGGACCCCGGGGATGTCGGGCAGCGAGTAGCCGAGGATCATCGAGAACATCCCCGACAGCGTGACCGTGGGCACGGCGAGCACGAGCATGGTCCAGAACAGGCGCCGGAACTCGGCGACGTGGCCAGAATGATCGTGGCCGCCCGAGTGGTCTTGGCCCTGCGGATGGTCGTGCCCCGAATGACCGACCGCGGCCGTGTCTGGGTGCTGGGCGCCATGGCCGGCGTGCGTCATAGCGGCCATGCTATACCCCCTAGGGGTATATGGCCAGGGCTTGTTCGGTCACGCTGTACCTCGATGTCGCATCCACTGAACACTCCGCTGGGCCGGTTCGGCATCGTGACGTCCACGGACGCGCCCGGTGAGTGCGTGGCCTCGATCCCGGTGGGCGGCATGGTGAACCCGCTGACGGGCGCCCCGACGATCGCGCCCATGGCGATGCTCGTCGACCACGCGTGCGGCCTGGTCAACCACCGGCGCCGCGCCGACGATGAGTGGACGGTGTCCAGCGAGCTGTCTCTGGAAGCCGATCCCGACGCCGCCGAAATCATCGCGGGCACCCCGGATGTACCGGTGGTCGCGACCGCCCGACCGTTCGGCGCCAAGAGCGACGTCGCGTTGGCGTTGTGCGAGCTGACTCACCGCGACACTGTGCTCGCCACGGCCACCGTGCGTTCGTTCTACATCCACTCACCCGCCGACATCGCACCGTTTCCCGACGGTCCGTCCGGCCCGCTGCCGCCGGGCACGCTCGCCGACCGGATGGCGGTTCGCGTCGCCGAGAGCGGCGGCGCGGGGCGGGTTCTGCTGCAGGACGAGGACCCCGTCTTGAACAACGCGATCGGCATCGTGCACGGCGGGGTGACCGCCATGGCGCTGGAACTGGTGGCGTCGGCGGCACTCGACACCGATGGTTCAGACCGGCCGCTGCGGACCGCGTCGTTGCGGGTCAACTTCATGCGGCCCTTCCACAGTGGGCCCGAATCTCGTTATGTGGGAACCGCTTTGCGCATCGGGCGCCGGACGGGCGTCGCCGAGGGGCAAGCCGTCGGCCCCGGTGGAGGTGTGGCGATCCTCGCCAGACTGACCGCATACCGCTGATCTGCGCACTAGCATCTGGAGACCATGGCCGAGACCCGTGAAACCGGCGGCGGCCTCGGGGGATTCGTTCGACGCTCCGGCTACATCCGTAAGTGGCTGATTCTCGGGATCGCGATCGGCGTCATCGCCGGCCTCGGCGCGGTGGTGTTCTATCTGGCGCTCGACTATGCGGGCGACTTCCTGCTCGGTGACCTGGCCGGCTACCGGATCCCCAAACCGGTCGGCGACGGCGGCGATCCCGGCTCGGCGGGCTTCGACCGGCCGTGGGCCATCCCACTGGTGGTCTGCGGCGGCGCTCTCGTATCGGCGTGGCTGGTCGCGAAGTTCGCACCCGAGGCCGAAGGGCACGGCACCGACAGCGCGATCGAAGCCGTGCACACCGACCCCCGCGCCATCCGGGGACGAGCCATCGTCATCAAGACCATCGCCAGCGCCCTGACCATCGGGTCGGGCGGCTCCGGCGGCCGCGAAGGCCCCGCCGCGCAGATCTCCGCGGGCTTCGGATCCATGCTGACCCGCTGGCTGAACCTGTCCGACGAGGACGGGCGGATCGCGGTGTCGCTCGGCATCGGGTCGGGTATCGGGGCGATCTTCGGCGCCCCGCTCGGCGGCGCGGTGCTTGCGGCCTCGATCGTGTACCGCCGAGATTTCGACTACCGGGCGTTGATACCGGGATTCATCACCTCGGCGACCGCCTACTCGGTACTGGGTTCGATCCTCGGCTTCGACCCGCTGTTCGGATTCGTCGCCGCCGACTACCGCTTCGACAGCCCGCTCGATCTGGGCTGGTTCGTCGTGCTCGGAGTCGTCGCGGCCGGCGTCGGCTACCTCTACGCGCGCATCTTCTACGGAACCGTCGCACTGACCGGTCGGCTGCCCGGCCACAAGGTGCTCAAACCCGCGGTCGGCGGGCTGGCGGTGGGACTGCTGGGCCTGGCGATCCCGCAGGTTCTGGCCAGCGGATACGGATGGGCGCAGAAGGCCACGGCCACCGACACACTGATGGCGATACCGCTGTGGATCGTGCTGCTCCTGCCGCTCGCCAAGATCGTGGCGACGTCGTTGTCGATCGGCACCGGCGGTTCGGGCGGCATCTTCGGGCCGGGTGTCGTGGTAGGCGCCTTCGTCGGCGCCGCGCTGTGGCGACTGGGCGATCTGGTCGACGCCCCTGGAATCCCCGACAGCCCCGCCACCTTCGTCGTCGTCGGCATGATGGCGTGCTTCGGCAGTGTCGCGCACGCGCCGCTGGCCGTGATGATCATGGTGGCGGAGATGACCGGCTCGTTCTCGGTGATCCCGTGCGCGATGGTCGCCGTCGGTATCGCCTACATGTTGATGTCGCGCACCGACGTCTCGATCTACCGCGCGCAGCGCCTCGACCGGGACGCCGCCGACGCCGCGCGTGGCGCCGACGGACGCCGGCCACCTCCGCCCGAAACGACTACTTGACCGGCGCCTTCTTCTTGGCCTGGCTGGCGGCGTCCTTCTCCGTCGACGCGCCCTTGTTGGCCAACTGGCCACCGGAATTCTCCAGGTGCGCACGCACGAACCACTGGAACTTCTCCAGCTCCGCGGCATGGCCGATCAGCATGTCCTCGGTGACCGGATCGGAATCCTCGGCGTCCTCGATGTTCTTTCGGGTGTCCTCGATGACTCCGTCGTAGACGAGATCGAGTGCGGCCAAGTGTGCCTGCACGGTGTCGCGGTCCAGCGAGTAGTCATCCCAGGAGCGGTCGCCGATGATCGCGCCCGGCGTGCCCTTCGGCGAGTACCCCAGAGTCGCGATGCGCTCGGCGACCTCGTCGGCGTAGCCACGCACCAACTCGACCTGCGGGTCGATCATCTCGTGGACTCCGATGAAGTTCGGGCCCACCACATTCCAGTGAATGTGCTTGAGGGTCAGGTGCAGATCGTTGTACCGGCTCAGCTGCTTCTGCAGCAGCTCGGCCATCTTGGCCGCGTCTTTGTCGGTCATACCCGGAACGGTGTACTGAGACTTAGGCATGGGAAAGCTCCTTTGCACGCATACGGTGTCGAGGCTTCGACTACCCGCTGCGTCGGCGAGGTAATCACCACGTCACAGGCGTCACATCTCGATCAGATTCGGAATCGCCATGCGCGGGCCGAACCGCGGAAGTACCGCGAGACCGCTCACTTCCAACAAGCGCACAGCGCGGTGACGGTGCGGGCGAAGCGGTTCGAGCAACTCGACCATCGCGGGATCGTCGATCGGATGGCCCAGCAGGCTCCACCCGACCATCTTCGCCAGGTGGTAGTCGCCGACCGAGAGCGCATCCGCGTCACCGAACGCGCGCTGACTCGTCTCGGCGGCGGTCCACTCACCGACCCCCGGAAGCGACGCCATGGCGGCACGCGCCCTGGCCGGTGACCGGGCGCCCAGTCGTTCCAGCGAGTCGGCGCGCTGAGCGCACACGACGACGGTGCGCGCGCGGCGCGGATCGACGTTGGCGCGGTGGAACTCCCACGACGGGATGCGGCGCCAGACGTCACCGGGCGGTGGCACCCGCATGTGCGCGGGCGCCGGTCCGGGTGCGGGGGCGCCGTACTTGGTGACCAGCAGCCGCCACGCGCGGCGCGCGTCCTTGCCGTAGACCCGCTGTTCGAGCACCGCGGGAATCAGGGCTTCGAGCACCCGGTCGGTGCGGCCCAGCCGAAGATGCCGCACGCGTCGATGTGCGGCGGCGATGGTCGGTTCCGTGGGCGCGAAGCCGACGCTGTCGTCGTACGCGCCGAGTTGGGCGGGCAGGGTCTCGGCGAATTCGGTCGCGCCGTCACCCCACGCTTCGCAGTCGACGGTGTCGGGTGCCGATTTGGTGAGGCGCGCGGTGACCGGGCCGCTACGCATCAGGCTGGTGCGCCAGATCGCGCCGTCGGGGGCGTCGAAGTAGCAGGGGTCCTTTCGGCCACGCCGCAGCGGCGCCAAGGTCAACGCGGGGCTGACCGGGCCGTCGAAGACGACCCTGACCGAGGTGTGCACCGGCCAAGGTTATGCCGGGCCTACGCGTTATGCGTGAACGACGGTGACCTCAGCCTTGTCCGGGTAGAACGCGACGTGACCGGCGATGGGGGCGACGGCGGGGTAGGGCTTCTCGTAGGTCCAGATGGCGTCCTCGACGACCGCGCCGCTGCCGGTCACCAGGTCGTAGTAGCTGGCGTCGCCCTTGAACGGGCAGTACGTCTGGGTGTCGCTGGGCCTGAGTTTGTCTTGGATGACGTCGTTGTGCGGGATGTACTGCACCGCCGGATAGGTCGACTCCCGCAGCGTCAACGCCCGATCTGTGTCGGCGACGATCTCGCCGTTCACCCGGACTGTGACGTGTCTGCCGGTCGGCTCGACGGTGATCGGGTGCTCCGCGGTGGGCTCGAGTACGGGTCGATCGCTCATGTCATGGCCAACGCACGAGGTGCCGGTCGGAATTCCGGACGTGTCGGGGGGTGGTGGCATAGTCGAACACATGTTCGGATCGGACTTCGCAGCGGCCGACGACGCCGCTGTGGTCGCCGCCATCGCGGAGGGTGCACGTGCGGAGGCGCAAGCCGCCGCACGCCGGCTCGCGGCCATTGCAGAGTTGGTCCGGCGCAAGGTCTGCGATGACGACGAGCGGCAGCGGTCCTCGTTCGATCCGTGGGATGCCGTCGCCGCCGAGGTGGCCGCGGCGATGACGGTCGGTCATCGGCGCGCTTCGGGGCAGATGCGCATCGCGCAGGCGCTGCGCGAGCGGCTGCCACAGGTTGCCGCTTTGTTCGAGCAGGGCGGTATCAGTGCGCGGATCGTCTCGACGATCACCTGGCGCACCACGCTGATCGAGGATCGTGAGGCGTTGGCACTCATCGACACCGCACTCGCCCAACGGGCGTCGCGGTTGAGTCCGCTGTCGGAGCGGCGACTCGACGATGCGGTCGACGCGCTCGTCCACCGGTTCGACCCGCTCGCCGTGCGGAAATCAAAAACTACGGCCCGCACCCGGGACTTCCACTTCGGGGACGAAGACGACGCGGCCGGCACCACTTCGGTGTGGGGCCGGTTGTTGGCCACGGACGCGGCCGCCCTCAAACGGCGCGTCGCCGAGATGATGAAGGGGCTGTGCGACGACGATCCGCGCAGTATGGGCGAGCGGCGCGCCGACGCTGTCGGTGCGTTGGCGGCCGGCCATGACCAATTGGCTTGTGCGTGCGGATCGCCGACATGCGCCGCTGCCGGTGTGCAGGCGTCGAATGTCCTCATACACGTGATCGCCGATCAAGCCGCGATCGACGATGCCACTCGCATAACCAAAGGCGAGGCCGCTGCCACAACCGAAGGCGAGGCCGCTCCCGCTACCGAATGCGACGCGGTCAGCACTGCCTTCCGCGACACAGGCGGCACCGCCTCACCCCGTGGGGACGCGTTACGCCCCAAGAAACGTGGCACTGCAGTACTGCTGGGCCACGGGGCGTTGCCCACGTTCCTACTGCCCTGGCTGATCAGCCGCGGGGCGAAGGTGCGCCCGATAAAAATGCCGGGGTCGAAAGCCGAGTCGCGGTATCAGCCGTCAGCGGCGCTGGCCGAATTCGTGCGCATGCGTGATATGTACTGTCGCGCACCGGGATGCGACGTGCCCGCCGACCTCTGCGATCTCGACCACACGACCCCGTGGCCCCTGGGACCCACGCATCCGTCGAACCTCAAATGCCTGTGCCGTAAGAACCACATGATGAAGACATTCTGCGGCGGCCCTGACGGATGGCGCGACATACAGCTTCCGGATGGGACTGTCATCTGGACCGCACCGAGCGGCCACACCTATACGACCTACCCCGGTAGCAAGCTGTTCTTCGAATGGGACACGACCACGGCCAACTTGCCACCGCCACCGGATATTCCACCACCCGCACCTGATCGAGAAGCAAAGATGCCGAAGCGAAGACGCACTCGCGCGGCCGAATTCGCCGCACGCATCAAAGCTGAGCGGGCGCGTAATGTCGATCCTGCACCGTTCTAAGAGCCGACGCCGGCTAGTGCGGTCGGTCGCCGAACCGCGCCGCTACCGCGATGTGTGTCAACGACGGGTCGGCCTTATTCAGGTAGTACGCCGTCCGTTCCGAAGTAGGTGGTGTAATCGGCTGATGGCACAACTTGAACGGCACGGCGCGGTGTACGTGTTGCCCCTCGGCGAGGACGAGAACCGCTTCCACCCCGACCGGCTGACCGCGATGAACTCGGCACTCGACGAGGTGGAGGGCGCCGACGGGCCGAAGGCCGTCGTCACCACAGGCAGCGGCAAGTTCTACTCCAACGGGCTCGATCTGGACTTCATGGCTGCCAATCCAGATGCGGCCGAGGCCAACCTCGCCGACGTGCACGCGCTGTTGGCGCGCGTGCTGGCGTTCCCGGCGCCGATCATCGCCGCGGTGCAAGGGCACGCCTTCGCTGCCGGAGCGATGCTGGCGCTGGCCCACGACCAGATCGTCATGCGCGCCGATCGCGGCTTCTTCTGCCTGCCCGAGGTCGACCTCGGTATCCCGTTCACCGCCGGGATGAACGCGCTCATCCGGTCCCGCCTGCCGATCGCGACCGCGCACGAGGCGATGACCACGGCGCGGCGGTACGGCGGCGAGGACGCCCGCGCGGCCGGAATCGTCGCCGCCACCGCCGGGGAGGGTGACGTCCTCGACGCAGCGGTCGCCCGCGCCGATGCGCTGGCCGCCAAAGCCGGCGCGGTGTTCGGCACGATCAAGGCACGCTTGTACGCCGAAGTGATCGCCGAACTCAAGGTGCGCTAGCCGCCGAACTGAACATCTGCACGATGTTTCCGGCATTTTCCATGCATAGCTTCAGTTTCGAGTGCAACTCCTCAGAACGCCCAGCGGTGATACTGCGCCATGTACCGCAACGCCGGCAGCGCCGACATCGCCCGCCCCATCGCCCGGTAATACCAGGCGACGTCGCGGAATGTCGGCGAATCGAACGGTGACACCCACGCCAGCAACCGCACACCGGGCACCGCCTCGGCGATATCGTCCGGACCGTCGACCCCCCACTGCAGCGTCGCCCCCGAGCGCCGCACCACCGCGTTCAGGACCTGCGACCGGATGCCGAGCCGGCTGAACGCGTCGAATTGCAGTTCCCCGGAGGGAAACCCGTCGACCACCCGCCGCAGCAGCGTCGCACCATCGGATTCCGTCAGATACATGGTGAGGCCCTCGGCGATCATCAAAGTCGGCCGGTCCGAGGGGATTTCGGGCAACCACGAGGCATCCGTGACCGAGGCGCCGATCACCCGGTAGTGGTCGCGGTCCGGATAGAGTCGCGTGCGCAGACTCGCGACCTCCGGATAGTCGATGTCGAACCAGTCGACCCCGGGACCGGCGTCCACCCGAAACGCCCGCGCGTCCAGCCCGCATCCCAGGTGCAGCACGACCGCCCGCGGGTGCACGGCCAGGAACTGGCGCGTCCACCTGTCGAAGTGCGCGCTGCGGGTGGTCACCGATGCCGAATTGGCCGGTGTGATCGTCGTTTTCGACCAGTCATAGTCGATGCGCTCAACGATGTCCTTGGCGAACCGGTCACCCAGGATCGAGTTCGGCAGGTCGGCGTCGAGCGCCTTGGCGTAGAACGTCGCAAGCATGGTCTGCGGCGCACCGGACAAATCGACGGAAAGCTTGTCGGGCATCTCTACTCGCGGGCTAGCCTGCCTTGCTCGTACGCCGCGCGTCCCGCAACCCCGCCCAGAACCTGGCGGCCTCGCGGATGGACTCCTCGACAGGCCTTGGACTCCAACGTAATTCGCGTCGGGCCTTGCTGCAATCCACTGGCGCTTCCGCACGCATCAGCCGCAGCGAGCCGAGCGAGAACTTCTCGTCCTTGCCGGTCACCCGCGCCTTGGCGGTGCCCAGGGCGGCCATCGCGTAGGAGACCGGCAGCGGGAGCGACTTCGTCGGCGCAGGCATCCCCGCGGCTTCGGCCGCGATGCGCACCACCTCCGCATTGCTGATCATCTTCTCCGAGATCAGGTACCGCTCGCCGACTCGACCGTGCTCGGCGGCAAGGATCATGGCGCGCGCCGCGTCGTCGACACCCACGGCCTCCAACTCGATGCCGCGCATCACGAACGGCAGCTTGCCGAACGCCGCCCCGGCGATGATCGCGCCGTGCGGGGTGCGTCCCCAGTCGCCGCCGCCGTAGGTGGTCGACACGCACATCGCCACTGCGGGCACGCCGTGCTCGCGCGCATATTGCAGCACCAGCGTCTCGGCCTGTACCCGCGACCGCACATACGGCGTCAGACCTTTGTCCACGATCACGTCGTCCTCGGTCGCCACGTGCCCACGCCTGCGGCCGACCGTCACATAGCTGCTGGTGTAGACGAACCGCCGCAGACGCATGTCCTTGGCGACCTCGAGCACGTTCCGGGTGCCTTCGACGTTCGTATAGAACAGCGGCGTGGGGTCCTTGAGCCAGCCGCGCGTGTCCACGACGCAGTAGTACACGTCGTCGACTCCGGTCATCGCCGCGCGCAGCGTGTCGTTGTACCAGATGTCGCCGAGGAAACGCTGCACGGGCAGATCGTCAATGCTCTTGGTGTTCGCGTTCGGGCGGACCATGACGCGGACGTCGTGACCGGCGGCCACCAGCTGCCGGGTGACATGGGATCCCAGGAAACCGTTCGCCCCGATGACCAGCTTGCTCACTTGCCTCCTCCGTACTGCTTCATCCACTCCTCGGCCTCAGGCGGCAAGGTGCCGAGTTCGGCGGCCTTACGGCACCATTTGACCGTCGCCTTGACGAACCGCAACGGGTTGTAGATGTCCTCTTGCCGTCGCCACAGTCCGTCGCCGGCGTAGGTGACGATCGAGATGTTGGTGGCGCTGATGACGGTGCCGTCGCCGGGGTCGCGCATCGGGTTGTCCAGCTCGCAGATGATGCGGCCGGTCGGCTCGTCGATCACGGTCCACCGCGACGGGAACGACGTCATGTAGCTACCGGGAAACGACTCCATCGTCTTCCAGATCCAGGGGCGCACCTGTTCGCGGCCGCGCATGGTGCCCGCCGCGTGCTCGACGTAGATGACGTCGTCGGTGTACTGGTCGACCCAGGGATCCCAGTCGCGGGTCTGTGCGGCGCGGTCGACCGTCGCCTCGAACTGTTCGAATGCCGCGGCCAATTCGTCGCGGCTGAAGGTGCTGCCCGTCACACCAGAACTAGAACACGTTCTACCGAGCTTGTCGAGGGTCAGAACGCGGTCAGCACCTGGCGGCTGCCCAGCGGATTCTGCAGCGGGACGTCGAGGATCCCCGACACCGCGATCATGATGCAGGGCCGGCCCGCGGCTTCGGGAAGCGCGCCGCCGACGAGTTCGACGGTGACGGTTTCGGGTGTCTCCTGCACGGTCGCGTGCACGCCGTAACACTGCGGTGTGCCGGTGGTGAAATGCACCCCGACGGCGCGGTCGCCCGCGACACGGTTGTATGACTCGGCGCGCATCGGGTGCGGGTCGACGATCGCGGGATTGTCGATGAACAGCAGGCCCGGATAGCCAGGCCGTTCGGGCAGCACCGCCGTCTCCGCCGATGCCGCCGGGGCCGCCCACAGGGCCAACGCAGCGGCCATCACAGCGAGGAACAAGCGCATCACACAACCGTAATCGCCGGCTGGAACATGGCGGTCGGTTCGGTGGTTATACAGGCACTATGGCAAAGCAATACAACAAGAATCCGGCCGCGGTGAACGCGTTGTCGCCGGAGCAGTACCAGGTCACGCAGAAAAACGGCACCGAGCGGCCCTTCACCGGTGAGTACTGGGACAACCACGAGCCGGGCATCTACGTCGACGTGGTCTCGGGCGAGCCGTTGTTCGCCTCGGTTGACAAGTTTGACAGCGGGACCGGGTGGCCCAGCTTCACGCGTCCGATCGACGCGACCAACGTCGTCGAGAAGCGCGACTTCTCGCACCTGACGGTCCGCACCGAGGTGCGCTCGGCGCACGGCGACAGCCACCTCGGCCACGTCTTCACCGACGGCCCCCGCGCAGAGGGTGGGTTGCGCTACTGCATCAACTCCGCTTCGCTGAGGTTCATCCACCTCGACGACCTCGAGGCCGAAGGGTATGGCGAGTACAAGAAGCTGTTCGTGAATGAGGAGGCGCAAGCATGAGCGACCACAAGACGGCCATCCTGGCGGGCGGTTGCTTCTGGGGCATGCAGGATCTGATCCGTAGGCAACCGGGCGTGGTGTCGACGCGCGTCGGCTACACCGGCGGCGAGAACGCCAACCCCACATACCGCAACCACCCCGGCCACGCCGAGGCGATCGAGATCGTCTACGACCCGGCGCGAACCGACTACCGCACGCTGCTGGAGTTCTTCTTCCAGATCCACGATCCGACCACGAAGAACCGCCAGGGCAACGATGTCGGCACCAGCTACCGGTCGGCGATCTTCTACCTCGACGACGAGCAGAAGCGCGTCGCGCTGGACACCATCGCCGATGTCGACGCGTCAGGACTGTGGCCCGGCAAGGTCGTCACCGAGGTGACTCCGGCCGCCGACTTCTGGGAGGCCGAGCCCGAGCACCAGGATTACCTGGAGCGGTACCCGAGCGGCTACACCTGCCACTTCCCGCGCCCGGGCTGGAAACTGCCCAAGCGCGAAACGGCCAACCAGTAGCGCGCTAGCTGCGGTGGCGCACCACGACGCGGCCGCCGTCCTTCGGGGTGAACGCGATCCCGCGGAAGTGCACCTTCTCGTCGGGTGCGTCGTCGGTCTCGATCACGAAGTGGCGCAAGATCGTTCGCAGGACGACGTCCATCTCGACGTTGGCGAACGCGGCACCGATGCACCGGCGCGTCCCGCCGCCGAACGGCACCCACGCCGTCGGCGGACGCTTACCCAGGAACCGGTCGGGATCGAAGCGTTCGGGGTCGGGGAACACGTCCGGGTTGACGTGCATGTTCGCCAGCGCGACCATCACGGTGTAGCCGTGGGGGATCCGCCACTCGCCGGCGTCGAAATGCGGTGCCAGCACGTGGCGTCCGGAGAAGTCGATGACGGTCCGGTTGCGCTGCAACTCGTTGATGAAGGCCTGGCGGTACTCGTTGCCGCCGGCGTCGTTCTCCTCGACCAGTTTGGCCAGCACCGCGGGATGGCGGCGCAACCGTTCGAATGCCCAACCCAGCGTCGACGCGGTCGTTTCGTGGCCGGCACCCAGGAGGGTGATCAGCTCGTCGGAGATGTCCTGGTGCGACATCGGGGTGCCGTCCTCGTAGGTGCTGCCCAGTAGCAGCGCCAGGATGTCGGTGCGCTCCTCGCGGGCGGGGTCGGCCTCGGCTTTGTCGATCAACGCGAACACGGTCCGGTCGAAGTTGCGCCGGAACGTCTCCAGTCGGCCCCACGGGCTGTAGGGACCGGTCTTGAACGGCGGCTCGGGCAACGTCGCCATGCGCGAACCGAGTTTGGCCCACGGCGGGATGATCTCGCGCAGATAGTCCAGTTCGGCGCCATCGGCCCCGAACACGGTGCGCAGAATGACATTCAGCGTGATCCGGTTCATCGGTTCGAGCGTCGCGAACTCGACGCCCTCTGGCCAGGTCGCGGTCTCGCGGAGCGTCTCCTCCTCGATGATCTTCTCGTAGTTCTTGATGCTCTGGCCGTGAAACGGCGGTGCGAGCAGCTTGCGGCGCTTGCGGTGCTCGACGCCGTCGAGCGCGAAAACCGAACCGGGGCCGAAGATCCGGGACAGGTTCGGCTGCACGTTGATCAGGTCGTCGGTGCTCGCCAGGTACACGGTGCGGATCAGCGCCGGATCGGCGATCACCACACTGCGACCGAAGAACGGCACGTTGATCGCGAACACCGGACCGTATCGCTGAAGCGCTTTGCCGAGAAACCAGCGGCGGAATCCCGCCATCAGCACCATCTGAACGGGTTTGGGCAGCGGTACCGCCGGCGGCAACTTGCCTGGCGTGACCGGTGCTTGCTGGTCGGCGGCGGTGGCGTTGGTCATCGGTTCCTTCACTCCTCCTGCGCGAGCGGTGTCTTGCGGCGGTGCACCACGATGCGGCCGCCGTCCTTCGGGGTGTAAGCCACGCCGCGCGAGTGCGTCTTCTCCGCAGGCGCCGCGGTGGTGTCGATCACAAACTGGCGCAATACAGTCCGCAGCACCACATCCATCTCGACGTTGGCGAACACGGCGCCGACGCAGCGGCGGGTGCCTCCGCCGAACGGGATGAAGGCGAAGGTCGGCGGTCGCTCGTCGAGGAAGCGCTGGGGGTCGAAGCGCTCGGGGTCGGGAAACTCAGCGGCCCTGTCGTGCATCAGCGAGATGCTCGCCAGCATCGTATAGCCCTGTGGGACAACCCATTCACCCAGCTCGAAGGTGGGCGAGTAGACGTGTCTACCCGCGAAGTCGATCACCGTGCGCGACCGCTGCACCTCCGCGAGCACGGCCTGCCGATAATCGTTGCCGTCGGTCTCCGCCTCGGACACCAGCTTGGCAAGGACGTCGGGATGGCGGGTGATCCGCTCGAACGCCCAGGCCAGGGTCGAGGCCGTGGTCTCGTGTCCGGCCGCAAGGAGGGTCAGCAGTTCGTCGCCGATGTCCTTGCGGGACATGGCGCTACCGTCCTCATAGGTGCTGCCGAGCAAC
Organism: Mycobacterium sp. 852002-51152_SCH6134967; assembly: GCF_001667105.1. Taxonomy (NCBI): domain Bacteria; kingdom Bacillati; phylum Actinomycetota; class Actinomycetes; order Mycobacteriales; family Mycobacteriaceae; genus Mycobacterium; species Mycobacterium sp. 852002-51152_SCH6134967. Next base: position 50,157 of record NZ_LZIK01000019.1, read on the forward strand.
AGCGCAAGAACGTCGGTCCGCTCGTCGAACCCTGGGTCGGCCGTGACCCGGTCGATCAGCTTGTCGATGGCCTCGTCGTATCGCCTGCGGTACTCGGCCAGCCGCCCCCACGGACTGAACCTTCCGTATGTACGTGACGGTGCGGGCAACGACGCCAGCCGCGAACCGAGCGTCACCCACGGCGGGATGATGCGCCGCAGGTCGTCCAACTGCTCACCATCGGCGCCGAACACCGCACGCAGGATGGCATTGAGGGTGATACGCATCATCGGTTCCAGGGTCGGAAACGCCTGACCCTCGGGCCAGTTCGCCGATTCGCGCAGGGTCTCCTCTTCGAAGATCGCCTCGTAGTTCTTGACGCTCTTGCCGTGGAACGGTGGTGTCAGCAGCCGCCGCCGGCGCCGGTGTTCGGACCCGTCGAGCGCGAACACCGAACCGGGGCCCAGCACGCGCGACAGGTTGGGTTGGATGTTGCCGACGTCGTCGGTGTTGGCCATGAACATCTGCTTGGCCAGCTGCGGGTCGCCGACGACGACCGTGCGGCCGAAGACCGGGACGTTCATGGTGAAGACCGGGCCATGGAGGCGGGCGAACTGGGCGACGGTCCAGCGCCGGGAAACCGCGAACGCGAGACCCAGCAGCGGCTTGGGAATCCGCGCCTTCGGCGGCAGGTTGACCGCGGCAGGCGACGCCGCTGCGGGTGTGGGCTTATCGACGACCAAAGCTTCGCTCATGACGCTCCCAGCCTGTTCCCCGGTACTACGATGTACCGTAGGTTCGTGTAGTACGGTACCGCTTGGTACCAGCAGGCGCAAGGCTGTCGAGGAGGCGGTATGACCACTGCGCTGGACAACGGCGCGCATACCGTGGCCGACGGCGCGTTCCGCGACCGTCTGCTCGACGGTATGGCCGCCTCGATCACCGAACGCGGCTATCGCGACACCACCGTCGCCGACATCGTGCGGCAGGCGAGAACCTCCAAGCGCACGTTCTACGAACAGTTCGCGAGCAAAGAGGAGTGTTTGATCGAGCTGCTGCGGCGCAACAACGAGACGATGATCGCCGGGGTGCGCGCAGCGGCGGACCCCGATGCCGACTGGCGCGCCCAGATCCGCTCGGCGGTGACCGCCTACGTCGACCACATCGCGGCGCGACCGGCCATCACGCTGGCGTGGATTCGCGAGGCGCCGGCACTGGGCGCTGTCGCACATCCGCTGCATCGCGAGGCCATGGAGAATTTCACCGACATGCTGGTCGACATCAGCAGCACGCCGGGCTTCGAACGCGCTTCGCTGACTCCGATATCGCGTCCGTTGGCGCTCATCATCCTTGGCGGCCTGCGCGAGCTGACCGCCCTCTTCGTCGAGGACGGCCACGACCTGGGCGGCATCATCGAGCCGGCGATCACCGCGTCGGTGGCGATCCTCGGCTCGCGCTGAGGGTCAGTTCAGAATCAGCCGCGCCGATTTCTCCAGTCGCTCCGCGATTTCGGTGTACGACGCATATCCCATGCCCGCGCGCACCAGCGCACCGGAGTACAGCATCTCCAGCGTGTCGATGACGTCGGGATCCGTGTCGGCGCCCAAGGCCGCGGCCAGCCGGTCTCGGATCTCGCGGCCGATGCGCAGCCGCAGCACCTCGACGTCGGGGTCGCGACCCAGCAGCGCCGTCGTCACCGCACCGGCGAACGTGGGCTCGTCGGCGACCAGCAAGGCGATGTGGCGCAGCACCTCGATGACCCGTGCGGCGGGGTCCTCGGACTCGTGTGCCGCCGGTGGAGATGCCGCGAGCCTGCGCCAGAACACCTCGGCGACAAGGTGTTCCTTCGAGGAGAAGTAGGTATAGGCGGTGGCCGCCCCGACGCCGGCATCGGCGGCCACCCGTCGCACCGTGAGGCCGGCGAAGCCCTCGCGGTTGAGGAGCTCGACCGCGGCGCGGCCGAGGCGGTCGACGGTGTCCGCTTGCTTGGCGGTCAGACGGCGCCGAGTCGACTCCAGGGCCGTGTCGGACACATGTCCGGACGCTACTACAACACCCCTGCACCAGCAATGATCCGCTGCGACTAGATTGAGTCACCGATGCGCACCACAGACGAACTCTTCGCCCTTGCCGAGAAGGTCATCGGATTCATGCCCGCCGACGAGGGCCGGGCCCTGTTCGACGCGGCCGTGAAGTATCTCGGCGACGGCATCGGCGTCGAGATCGGCACGTACTGCGGCAAGTCCACCGTGCTGCTGGGCGCCGCCGCACAGCAGACCGGCGGCGTGATCTACACCGTCGACCACCACCACGGCTCAGAAGAACACCAGCCGGGCTGGGAGTACCACGACGAGTCGATGGTCGATCCCGTCACCGGCCTGTTCGACACGTTGCCGACGGCTCGGCACACGCTCGACGCCGCGGGCCTCAACGACCACGTCGTCGCGATCGTCGGCCGGTCACCGGTGGTGGCGCGGGGGTGGCGAACTCCGTTGCGCTTCCTGTTCATCGACGGCGGCCACACCGAGGAAGCCGCACAGCGCGATTTCGACGGCTGGGCCAGATGGGTGGAGGTGGGCGCGGCGCTCGTCATCCACGACGTGTTCCCCAACCCTGACGAGGGTGGGCAGGCGCCGTTCCACATCTACCAGCGGGCGTTGAACACCAACCATTTTCGCGAGGTCTCGGCAACCGGATCCATGCGGGTGCTCGAGCGCACGGACGGCGTCGCCGGCGAGCCGCTGGACTAGCGGTCGCTGGTCGCGCACTCGCAGTCGTACTCGCCTTCGAGCCCGCGCGGAAGGTCCGCGCCCCGGAAGATCCTACTGGCGGCCGACGTCGACGACAGCGCGTCTGCGGCCAGAATCATCGCCGCGCCGGTCCACGTCGTACGTTCCTCCGGCCAACGCTTGCCGTCGGCGAACACCAGACCCGTCCAGTAGGAGCCGTCGTCCTCACGCAGATGGTGCATCGCTGCGAACTGCTCCCTGGCCCGCACCGTGTCACCCATCGCATCCAAAGCCAGTACCAGTTCACAGGTTTCGGCCCCGGTCACCCACGGCCGGTCGTCGACGCACCGGATACCCAGACCGGGAACCACGAAGTCGTTCCACCGCTCGTCGATCCGCATCCGCGCCGCGGGACCGCGCACCGCGCCGGTGAGCACCGGGTAGTACCACTCCATCGACCAGCGGTCCTTCACCGTGAACGCCTCGGGATGGTGGGCGATCGCATGGCCGAGCCTGCCGACCGCGACCTCCCATTCCGGCTGCGGGTCGTCGAAGTAGTCCGCGAGCGCCAGCGCGCACCGGATGCTGTGGTAGATGCTCGCGCACCCCGTCAGCAGGGCCTCGGGTTCGATGGCCGAAGGGCTTCTCGCCCAGGCGATCTCACCGCCACTGAGCTGCATGCCGAGCACGAAGTCGATCGCCTTGGTGACCACCGGCCACATCGTCTCCGCGAAACGGCGGTCACCGGTGACCAGCACGTGGTGCCAGACGCCGGTGGCGATGTAGGCGCAGAAGTTGCTGTCGCTGTTGGCGTCCTCGATGACACCGTTGCGCAACTGGATGGGCCACGATCCGTCGCGGCGCTGGTGCGTGCGCGACCACTCGAACGCCGCGCGTGCCGACTCCAGCAACCCGGCGACCGTCAGCGCCATCGCGTTCTCGATGTGATCCCACGGATCGGTGTGGCCACCGTCGAACCACGGCAGCGCACCCGAGGACTCCTGGGTAGCGGCAATCGATTTCGCGGTCTGACGGCACTGTTCGGGTGTCAGCACCCCGGGAACGCCTGGGACGCCGTCGAGTTTAGGCGTCAGCACCGGCACCCACCGGTTTCGTGAAGTACAACGCGACGCTCTTGCCGATCAGCGGGTTGAGCAGCGACTCGGCCGTCTTGGTCAGCCACGGGCGGCTCATCATGTCCCACACCAACATCCGGTGGTAGGCCTTCACCGCGACGTGATCCGAATTCTCGGTTCCCACCGCGCATTTGAGCCACCAGTATGGGGAGTGCAAGGCGTGCGCATGATGGGTGTGCTCGAGCCGGAGGCCGTGAGCGAGCACTTTGTCGCGCAGCCGGTCGGCGTGATAGATCCGCACGTGCCCGCCCTCGTTGGCGTGGTACTCATCGGACAGCACCCAGCAGAGCTTCTCGGGGAGCCACCGCGGCACCGTGACGGCAAGCGTTCCGCCGGGCTTGAGCACCCGGACCAGCTCGGCGATCGCCTTCTCGTCCTGGGGCACGTGCTCGAGGATCTCCGAGGCGATCACGCAATCGAAAGTGCCGTCGGCATAAGGCAGGTTGAGCGCGTCACCCTTGACCGCTTCCGCCTTGGCCGTCGGCGGCGCCTCACCCTGCTCGCGCATGGCTGTCAGGATCTCGTCGACGTCGTTGAGATCGGCGGCGCTCTGGTCGAACGCGACGACGTCCGCCCCGCGCCGGAAGGCCTCGAAGCTGTGCCGGCCCGCGCCGCAACCCACGTCGATCACCTTCGTGCCCTCGCCGACGCCGAGCCGGTCGAAGTCGACCGTCAGCATGCGCCGACCCGTTCGCGTGCCATCTCGTAGACCGCAACCGTCTGCGCGGCAACCGATTGCCAGCTGAACACCTCCACCGCGCGCTTGCGTCCGTTCGCACCGAGGCGGGCCAGCTCACGCGGTGAGTCGAGCAGTTCGCCGAGCACCGCGGTCAATTCGTCGACGTCGGCGGGCTTGACCAGCCGGGCGCAATCGCCGTCGGCACCCACCACCTCGGGCAGCGCACCGGCGCGGCTGGCCACGATGGGCGTGCCGCTGGCCATCGCCTCCACCGCCGGCAACGAGAACCCCTCGTAAAGCGATGGGATGCAAGCGACTTCGGCCGAGGCCAGCAGGTCGGCCAGCTCGCTGTCGGACAACCCGCTGGAGCTGTGCACGATGTCGGAAATGCCGAGCTCGGCGATCAGCTTCTCGGTGGGACCGTTCGGTTCGAGCTTGGCGACCAGCTGCAGTTCGAGATCGCGTTCGACGCGCAGCCGGGCCACCGCGTGCAGCAGGTGCCTGACGCCTTTGAGGGGAACATCGGCGCTGGCGATCGCGATGATGCGGTTGCGCACCCGTCGCTCGGCGGGCTTGAACATCGCGGTGTCCACGCCCAGCGGCACGACGTGCAGCTGGCTGGGCGCGACGCCGAAGTCCTCGGCGATGTCAGCCGCCGACGTCGACGACACGGTCAGCAGTTCGGGGATCTCGCAGGCCACCTGCTTCTGCATCTCGGCGAAGCCGTACCACCGTCGCACCAGCGGTTTGCGCCACCACTTGGCCGCCGCGACGTCGACCACCTTGTCGCGGGTGATCGGGTGATGCACGGTGGCGACCACCGGAAGGCCGAGGCCGGCGATCTTGCGGAGCCCGGTGCCCAGGCACTGGTTGTCGTGCACGACGTCGAACTCGTGGCGACGTTCGGCCAGCACCCGCGCGGCGCGCAGGCTGAACGTGCGCGGTTCGGGGAAGCCCGCCGTCCACGTGGTCAGCAGCTCGAGCAGGTCGATCGACGTCTTGATCTCGTTGGGCCACGGAATCCGGAACGGATCGGGTTCCCGGTACAGATCCAGGCTGGGCACCTCGGTCAGCCGAACGCGGGGATCGAGTTCCTCCGGGTAGGGCTGGCCCGAGAACACCTCGACCTCGTGGCCGAGGTCCGCGAGGCCGCGCGACAGGTAGCGGACGTAGACGCCCTGCCCACCACAGTGGGTCTTGCTCCGGTACGACAGAAGTGCGATGCGCATGTTCAACTCAAGACGATGCGCAGAAGCGGCTGAATCCAGAGCCGGTGAGCTGGACAAATCGTGTCACGCAACAACTCCGAACCTTCTGGACATGTGTCCAGACTATAGTTTGACGTGCTAGCGGACGCAACGCGACCGTGATGCCTTGACTATCACAGTGACCGGGGGTGCTGCCCGTCGGCCTCTCGGTTCCGCGCTCCGGCGACCGGGTATCCGCCGGTCATGAGCAGACACATCGAGGCGACCTTCCAGATCGCCAGCTGGGATGAGACGCCGTTCGAGAACGGCGACGAAGCCACCAAGCTCACCGAGGCCCTGGTCTCGAAACGCTACGAGGGCGACATCGAGGGCACGTCGACGACCAAGTGGCTCTTGGCCTACGGACCGGACAAGAGCGCGCTGTTCGTCGGCATCGAACATGTGACCGGCACCATCGCGGGCGCGACCGGCGGTTTGGTGTTGCTGCACGACGGCGCCTACCGGAACGGCGTGGCCAGTGGAGAGGTGCGGATCGCATCGGGCACCGGCGGGCTGGCCGATGCCGCCGGCAACGGGAAGTTCCGCGCCGACCCTGCGGGGGCACTGACCCTCGACGTCGACGGTCTGGACATCGCGGTCACCTAGGTCACAGGCGGTGCGGTAACCGACGGGGCCGCCCCTGGTGGCGGGCGTGCGCCACCAGATAGTGGAATGACTCCCCCGAGCGGCCCCTTAAGATTGGCTGCGTGCAATCGGCCCATCGGCGTGACGTGAGCGTTTGCCCTGCGCAGCGGGCAGATTTCAGTTTGCTGCCGGTGTCGTGGCACACCGCCGACCAGTCCGGCCGCCGGGGAGGTGCGTAGCGCGTGCGGCGCCTCTTCGAACGCGTCGGCGTGCTGACGGCTGTGCTGTTGCTGACCTTGATCGCCGCCCCTCCGGCGACGGCGATCGAGCCGCCGACGATCGATCCGGCGGCCGTGCCCCCGGATGAGACCGGGCCGGATCAGCCGATGGAGCAGCGCCGGGTCTGCTCGGCGCCGACGGTGTTTCCGAACGCGAACTTCGCCGACCGGCCCTGGGCGAACGACTACCTGCGGTTGTCCGAGGCGCAGAAGTTCGCGACGGGCGCGGGCGTGACCGTCGCGGTGATCGACACCGGCGTCGTCGGCTCACCGCGGGTGCCCGCCGAACCGGGCGGAGACTTCGTCGACCAGGCCGGGAACGGCATGTCGGACTGCGATGCGCACGGCACGTTGACAGCGTCGATCATCGCGGGCCGGCCCGCGCCGAACGACGGCTTCGTCGGGGTCGCGCCCGACGCCCGCATCCTGTCGCTGCGCCAGACCTCCGAGGCGTTCCAGACAGTGGGGACGCGCCAGGACCCCAACGACCCGAATGCCACCCAGACCGCAGGATCGCTACGCAGCCTCGCGCGCGCGGTGGTGCACGCGGCCAATCTCGGCGCGCAGGTCATCAACATCAGCGAGGCGGCCTGCTACAAGGTCACCCGTCCGATCAACGAGACCAGCCTGGGCGCCGCGATCAACTACGCGGTCAACGTCAAGGGCGCGGTCATCGTCGTCGCCGCGGGCAACACCGGCCAGGATTGCGCGCAGAACCCGCCCGCCGATCCCGCGGTTCCGACCGATCCGCGCGGTTGGAAGCAGGTGCAGACGATCGTCAGCCCGGCCTGGTATTCACCCCTGGTGCTGACGGTCGGCGGGATCGCCCCGAACGGACAACCGAGCACGTTCTCGATGTCGGGTCCGTGGCTCGGCGCCGCGGCGCCTGCCGAGAACCTCGTCGCGCTCGGCTACGACGGCAATCCGGTCAACGCGCTGCAGGGCCAGGACGGCCCGATCCCCATCAGCGGGACGTCGTTCGCCGCGGCCTACGTCTCCGGGCTGGCGGCGCTGCTCAAACAGCGCTTCCCCGCGCTTACGCCGGCCCAGCTCATGAACCGGATCACCGCGACGGCGCGTCACCCGGGCGGCGGCGTCGACAACTATGTGGGCGCCGGGGCGGTCGACCCCGTCGCCGCGTTGACGTGGGACGTGCCTCCCGGCCCGGAGCAGGTGCAGTACCGGGTCAAGGAGCTTCCGCCGCCGGTGTTCACCCCGCCGCCGGATCGGGGGCCGATCACCGCGGTGGTCGTCGCCGGAGCCGGGCTTGCGGCCGCGCTCGGACTCGGCGCGCTGGCCCGTCGCGCACTGAGGCGCCGATGAACAGGGTCCTCGGCATGTTCGGCCTGCGCCTCACGACGGGCCACGCGATCTGGGCGGCGGCCCTGATCCCCGCGACCATACTGGTGTTCGCCGAGCTGAACCTGTTGTGGCTCGGAATCACGCTCGCGGTGCTGATCGCGCTGGGCTCGGTGGTGACCATCCGCGGGCTGCGGATCACCGGTTGGGTGGCGGCGGTGTTCGCGTGGCGGCGCAGGAACCGCGACGTTCCGCAGCGTCCGTCCGAACCCGCGGTGGGCGCGACTGTGATGCCGGGCGATCACGTCGCCGTGCGATGGCAGGACGAGCACCTGACCGCGGCGATCGAACTGGTGCCGCGTCCCTTCACCCCGACGGTGATCGTCAACGGCGCGGCGTTCACCGACGACGTCGTCGACACCCGGCTCGTCGAACAACTCGTGGCCGCGCACTGCCCGGACCTGGAGGCCGACGTGGTGTCGTCGGGGTATCGCGTCGGCAAAACCGCTCCCGCAACGCTGATTTCGCTGTACGAGCAGGTCGTCGGCCCGTACCCGGCTCCAGCGAACCGGCGCACCTGGATCGTGCTGCGCGCCGATCCCGAGTCCACGCGCAAGTCGTCGCAGCGCCGCGAGTCCGGGGTCGCCGGGCTTGCGCGGTACCTGGTGTCCTCGGCCACCCGGATCGCGGATCAGTTGGCCGGCAACGGAATCGACGCGCGCCCCGCGCGCAGTTTCGACGATCTCGACCGGGCCACCGAGATCAGTTTCGAGCGTGAGACATGGTCGGCGATCAAGGGCCGCAGCACGTTCACCGCGGCCTACACCGCGCCGGGCGGACCGGACGTGTGGTGGTCGGCGCGCGCCGACCATACGATCACCCGGGTCCGCATCCGGCCCGGTGAGGCCCCGCGCTCGACGGTGCTGCTGACCACTTTGGCCAATCCGGCCACACCGCGCGGCTTTTCGTGTCTGTTCGGCGGGCAGCGAGCGGCTCTGCACGGCATGAGCCCGGTCGGCGACCGCCACTACGAGCTGCCGATCGGGTCGGCGGGGGTGCTGGTCGGTGAGACCGCCGACCGGTACCCCGTCTACATACCGTTCGACGACATCGACGTGAGCATCAACCTCGGCGACTCGCGGCTGTTCACCCAGTTCATCGTGCGGTCGGCGGCGGCAGGCGCCGTGGTCACCCTGACGCCGCAGTTCAACGAGTTCGCCGGATACGTCAACGCCAGGATCGGGGACGAGGCCAAGGTGGCGTGGCCGCATGCGACGACGTACTTGAGCCCGCACCCGGGCCTCGGCCGGGTGACGTTGCGCAACAACTACATCGAGACGCCCCGTCATCGCCAATTGCCGATAAGGCTGATCAATCCGCGCGAGGAAAGCCGCTACCAGATGGTCCTCGAGGGCTGAGCCGACATGCGGGCGCAGGGGTAACGATGGGCGAGATCCAGCGGGTCGAACCGGCGGAGCTCACCAAGCAGTCCGCAGAGATGCACGGGACGCAGTGGCACACCCCCGTCGCCGAAGCGGTGGTGCCGCCGGATGCGCTGCCGTCCTCGGCGGCCGCGGTCGCCAACCTGAACGCGAACGCGCAGTCGCTGCTGGAGTTTCAGCGGTGGGCCGAGACGGAGAACCAGCGCATCGCCGAGATGCTGCAGATCGCCGCCGACGCCTACACCGAGGTCGACGAAACCTGCGGGCGAGCGATCGAGAACCCCGACCGACGGGCAGCGATCGAGGCGATCGCGGTGCCCGCCCCGGCGACGCCGCCGCCCGCGCTTCCCCATCCGGTCGGCACTCCGCAGCCACTCGGTGCGGCCGGTTACAGCGACGTGCACGAGACGCAGGCTGACCTGGTCGCCGGGGACGACGGTGCATCGCTGAAAATGGCCATGCTGCAGTGGGGTCTGGCCAGTACCCGAGTCAGGGACGCCGCGCCGCGGCCGCCCAGCGGCGACTGGGAGGGCCGGGCCGCCGACGCCGCGTACGCGAGGATGGCCGAGTTCAGCGGCTGGCTGGAACAACTCGCCGAGGGCTGGCACGACCTCGCGGAAGCCGCGGCGAAAATCGTTGCGGCCCATGACGCCGCGAAGGCCGAGCATGCGGGAATCCATACCGAGTACGTGGCGTTGGAGACCCAGCTGCGTGAGCTCGCGGCGCAGACGACGGTGGGCAACTCTGTCGCGACTTCCAACGAGATGGCCAAGATCGGAAAGCGGCTGCAGGAGCTGCAGCAGCGGTCCGACGACGTGCGCCAGGACTATGCGAGCGGCGCCACCTTCTCACCCGTGCGGCCCGCGATGCCGTCCGCCCCCGACACCGACAGCGCTGCCGTCGTCGGTGGCCCGGGCGGCAACGAGGCGCAACCCGGCCGCGGTCGCGCGGGTGTGCCGTCGTACGGGCCGCAGCGGTCCCCGATAGCGGACAGGACCGATGGTGCGGCGCGTTCGGGTGGTGCCCGGGCCGGCGGTGGCGCTCCGGCGGGCGGTGGTGCGCCCCCGGGCGGTGGCGCGCCGTCGGGCGGTGGTGCGCCCTCGGGCGGTGGTGCGCCGGCTGGGGCTTCGACGTCAGGCCCGAAGGCGACCGAACCCCACGTGCGCCCCGCCGCTGTCGGTGGTGCCGGGGCAGGCGGTGGCAGGGGCGGTGGTGCCGCAGGCGGCGGTGGCATGCCTGCGACGCCGATGTCAGCCCCGGTGACCGCGGAGACGGTCGCGCCTGCGCCGACCGTGCCTGCCGCGGCGGGTGGCGCACCGGGATCGTCGACGGACGGCCGCGCGGGTACGCCCATGGCCGGCGGTATGGCCCCGATGGCGCACGGTGCGGGCGCCCAACAGGGCAAGGAAAAGCGACGCGATCCCCGAGTCGCGCCCGACGAGGATCTCTACACCGAGGACCGGCCGTGGACCGAGGCGGTCGTCGGCATTCGTAGGCGCAGGGCGGTCGCCGACGGCGAGAGCCGAGACGACACATGAGCGACGACATGCACCCCGACGTCGCCGCTGTGTTGCGGCAGGCGCAGCAGTTGCAGTCGCTCATGGACGACCAGCTGGACCGGATGAATGCTCAAACCTTCACCGGCACCGACGAATCCGAGACCGTCCAGGTGACGTTGGACGGTCACCACCAGCTGGCGGGCGTGGTCATCGAGGAGGGCCTGCTGAGCCTGGGCGTCGAGGAGGTCCAGAAGCGGCTCAACGAGGCGCTGGACTCCGCGACGGCCGCGGCCACCGCGTCGCTGGAGGCCGACCGGGACCGGATCGACGCCGCCGTCGCCGACATCACCGACGGGAACCGCTAGCGCACACCCTCTTTCGCGTACACCACGCTTAACACGTGGGCCACCTCCGGCCCCATCACCGTGTCGGCGAGTTCACAGAAGGCGGCCACGAACTGCGGCCCGTGCGGCGGCGCCGCCTCGCACAGGTGGTGTGCGATCTCGTGCAGCACCACCAATTCGCGCAGCGCCCAACGGGTCCGGACTTCGGGCACCGCGATGACGGCGCCATCGTCGTCGAGTTCGTAGTGAGCGGCGCTGGCTCCCCGCCTGGGCCGCACGTCGAGTGGGGCCACCCGTGGCCAGCGTCGACGCACGGCGGGCATCGCCAGTACCTCGTCGACATACCGCTGCACCGACTCCACCGACGCGAACCGTGCCTCGGGGGGCAGGGTCAACGAGGTCCCGAAGAAGTCGATGGCGCGGTTGCCGTGCTCGGCGGCCCGGTCGAACAACGTCCGGACGAACTCCTCGGCGGCGTACACCTTCGCCCTCTGGGTGTCGCGCGGCGTCACGTCTCCCCGGAGGCGCGGCGCCCGTTCCCCGGCAGCGCCGAACGCGCATTGGCGATTTCCGGGCTGGGCCCGAGCCTGGCCTTGCGGCCCGCGCGGTCACCGGCACGGCGGGCGGCCGAGGAGTAGCCGGCCGTCGCGCTGGTCGCCCGCCACGTCCCGCGCGCCTCGGAGGTTTCGCGGTAGAAGTCGCGCAACTCGAGGTCCTTGTCCCGCAACGCGATCGCGGTGCCCGGCTGGCTGTCGCGGCTGTTCGTGGCCTCCCGGCGTGCTTCCTCCCGCGCCTCGACCAGCCGCTGGCCGATGCGGGCGCCGAACGCCAACTGGAAGTTGATCCGCGCGGTGATGGTGGGCGTGGGGCGGTGAGCGCCCGACTCGATGTAGGCCTGCGAGGCCCTGACCATCTGCATGACCAGGCCCGCGTACAGCGCATGGCTGGCGTCGATGTCCTCGGGAAATCCGTAGGCGTAGACGAATGTCGAGTTCGACGCGACATCGCATTTCACGTCGTTGGCGTGCGCGATCACGGTGAACAACTGCACATACGTCCGCAATCCTCGGGTGCCGGCGTTGCCGATCGTGATCGTGCGCTGCACCGGCATCTGCGCCTTCGTGCGCTGGTCGGAGTGCGACCGCGCCACGGCCAGGTCGATGGAGGTGGCCGTCGCCAACCGCTGCGCCGCGGCCATGAACGCCTCCGCCTCGTGCGCGTTGTCGGTGCCTTCGGCCTGCCGCAGCAGGGCGGCGATGCGGGCCAGCATCTTGTCGTCACTCATGGCGCCAGATTAGGGCTGCTCGGCGACAAAGCGGTCCAGCGCTTCGACAACCTGTGGAGAAAGCGGATCTTGGGAGGCGTAGTCGGCGACGTTGTCGCTCGGGTCGTCGCGCAGCACGTGGTTGACGCCCTTGAGTTCCACGACCGTCAGCGCGGTGTGCCCAAGCGCGTCCGCGAGGGGGCGGATCGAGTCGCACGACGCCTGCGCGTCGGAGTCCGAACAGGTCAGCAGCACCGGTGTGCCCGCGGGCACCTTGGCCGCCAGCGTCAGCGGGTCGATCTTGTCGGCTTCGACGACCGCATTGACGTTGCCCGGGTTCAGCATCGCGCCGAGTCCCTCGGGCAGGTTCGCAGGCGCCGTCCCCGTGGTCCGGACCTGCTCGACGGCCGCCAGCCACGCGGTCAGGGTCCCCGCAGCGGCGCCGGCGCGCACCCGGTTGGTGATCATGTCGAGGTAGCGGCCGGGCAGCGGCTGAAAGAGGCCGAGCGCGTGGATCTTTGGAGCACCGGCGTCGGTGTCGCCAGCCAGCGTCATCGCGTGGATGGTGCCTTCGCCCACCGCGTAGACCGAGATGCGGGAGTCGTCGGTCCGCGGCTGATCGGCCAGGTAGCGCACCGCCGCCTTCGCACCCGTGGTGTAGACCGAACTGACCACCTCGGTGGGCCGCTGCGCGTACGGGCCGAGACCGGTCTGGCCGGTGCCGACCTTGTCGTAGCGCAGGCTGGCCACGTCGCGGTCCGACAACAGTTCGGCGAGTTGGCGCATGTTGCCGACCGGCCCGGCGACCTGGTTGTCGCCGTTTCGGTCCGTGGCGCCGCTCTCGGAGATCAGAAGCGCGGCGGGCCCCACCGTGTCGCCGGTCTCGTGCCGGTAAGTGCCGTGGATGGTCAGCTCGTCGGCGGTGAAGCCGACGTTCTCGTCGACCCACTGCACGTCGCCCGAGGGCGAACATCCCGACAGTACGATGATCAGTGAAAGCGCCCCCGCGACAACTGCTTTCAAAGCTTGGCCTCGATCCACGAGGTGACGTCGTCGAGCACGAGGTCACGCTCGGGCTCGTTGAACACCTCGTGGTAGAGCTCGGGATAGACCTTCAGGTGCGCATCGGTCGATGCGACACACGACAGCAGGTGGCGGCTGCCCGCGACGGGGATGAGCTTGTCCTGTTCGCCGTGCACCACCAGCAGCGGCGCGGTGAGCGCGGACGCCCGCTGCGGCATCGTCTCGCCGACCTTGATCAGCGCCTTGGCCACCCCGGCGGGGAGCTTGCCGTGGTGCACCATCGGGTCGGCCATGTACGCGGCCACCACGTCGGGGTCCCGCGACACCGCTTCGGTCGGCAGTTGCTCGACGGGCAGGCCCGGCAGGATGCTGCCGAGGACCTTGGCCACGGTGATCATGACCGGTGACACCGCGTCGTGGGCGTAGACGGCGGGCCCCGACAGCACCATCGCGGTGTAGTCGTCGGGGTGCTCGACGCCGTAGGCGAAGACAACGCCGCCGCCCATGCTGTGGCCGAGGACGATGCGCGGCAGGCGGGGGTGCTCTTCGGCGGCGATCGTCACCAGGGTTCCGAAGTCGCCGGTGTATTCGCCGATGTTGCGCAGGTGAACCCGTTTGCCATCGGAGCGCCCGTGGCCGCGCAGGTCGAGCGCATAGGTGAGCAGACCGGCCTCGCCGAACCGGTGCGCGACGTGGTCATACCGGCGGGCGTGCTCGGCGTATCCGTGGCACAGCACGACCACACCGCGCGGATCACCCTCGGGAGTCCAGACGTCGTAGACGATGCGCACACCGCCGATACCGTCGAAGCTGCGTTCGCTGCGGGTCGTGGCCACGCAGCGAGACTATCCGTTGTCGGACCCACTGATTAAGCTCGGCGGCGTGACGGTCCTGGCCCACGATGTCGACGACAGCAGCGCCGAGGATGCCTTCCTGGCCGATGCCCAGCGGTATCGCCGTGAACTGCTCGCGCACTGCTACCGGATGACCGGTTCCCTGCACGACGCCGAGGATCTGGTGCAGGAGACCTATCTGCGGGCGTGGAAGTCGTTCAAAGGCTTCGAGGGCAAATCGTCGGTGCGCACGTGGCTGTACCGGATCGCCACCAACACCTGCCTGACCGCGCTGGAGAGCAGGCAGCGCAGGCCGCTGCCGACGGGCCTCGGGGCCCCGAGTTCCGATCCGCTCGACGATATCGTCGCCCGCGAGGAGGTGCCGTGGCTCGAGCCGCTGCCCGATCAGGCGGTCGACCCGGCCGACCCGTCGGTCATCGTGGGCTCTCGCGAATCCGTGCGGCTGGCATTCGTCGCGGCACTTCAGCACCTCTCGCCGCGGCAGCGCGCCGTTCTGGTGATGCGCGACGTGCTGCAGTGGAAGGCGTCCGAGGTCGCCGACGCGGTCGGCGCGTCGACGGCGGCGGTGAACAGCCTGCTACAGCGGGCGCGGGCGCAGCTGGACGCCGTCGGCCCGAGCGAGGACGACGAGCTGCGCGCGCCGCAGTCGCCGGAGGCCCAAGACCTGCTGACGCGCTATATCGCAGCGTTCGAGAGCTACGACGTCGACAAGCTCGTCGAGTTGTTCACCGCGGATGCCGTGTGGGAGATGCCGCCGTTCGACGGCTGGTACCAGGGCCCGGAGAACATCGTGGCTCTGTCGAAAACGCACTGCCCTGCCGAAGGGCCCGGGGATATGCGGTTCATTCGGACCACCGCCAACGGTCAGCCGGCCGCCGCGCTCTACATGCTCAACCGCGAGACCGGGGCACACGAGGCCTTCCAGATGCACGTGCTCGACGTGACGGCCCGCGGCATCGCGCACGTCGTGGCGTTCCACGCCACGACCTTCGCCCCCTTCGGGCTCGCCGACACCGTCTGAACTACGGCTTACGGCCCAGCGCGTACTCGTCGATGGTCAGGCCCACCTTTCCGCTTCGGCGCGCTCATAGGCGATGTCGTGCCGGTAGCCGAGCACGACGCTGGTGATCAACGCGATCGAGATGACGCCCTCGGCGATGAAGAACGCCACGAAGTCGATGAGCGAGCCGATCGGCGGGCCGCCGGGCACGGCGTTGCGCAGAGGGATCAGTGCGAACAGGATCGCCGCCATCATCGAGCAGGCTGGCAGGACAAGGCCTCTGCGCCACCGCAGCGCGTAGTAGGACGCCGTGACGGCGGCCGCGGCCAACCCGAGCATGAGCAGCATCACGAACACGGCGAACACCAGCGTCGGTGCGCTGCGGTGCAGGAAGAGATCCGCGTCGACGCTGTCGCCTTCGACGTCCGGGTCGGGGCCCAGCGCGACCCGGAAGAAGGAGTCGTTGTTGAACACGGTGAGCGTCGTGGGCAGCGAGGTGCCGTCGTCGGCCGCGATGTTGAGCCCCAGGAAGGCGGTGTAGCGATCGAAGGGGTAGTCGGTCGGGATCCCGACCATCCCGAACTTCTGCTCGATGACAGGCACGGTCTCTCCGCTCGGCAGGTTCACCGAGGGGTTGGTGAAGGAATTGCTCAGCAGCTTGGTGTCCAGGTTCAGATGGCCGTCATCATCGGCGTACTTTCCGTTGGCCACGATGTCGGTGACGGTGGCCGCCACGGTCGTCGTTTCCGTGTCGACCCGATTCACCCACACGGTCAGGTCTATACGGTCGGGCTTGTCGAAGTCGCCGAGCTGCAGACCGTCCTCGGCCCAGTGCCTGCTGGACGCGTACAACGCAAGGCTCACCGCCATCAGCAACACCACCGCCATGGCGAACACGCCAAACGCCCGCACAGCGCGCCATCGCGGCGAAGGTGTGCTCATCGCGGGCAGCGTATTACGAGGGGGCGCGCAAAAGCGGCTCGACGCGCAGGTGGCTGGCCGACAGCGGTGCCTGCGACGGCCCGAAGCCCCTATCTGCGCAGTTCAAGGCGGAGTTGACACCTGTTCTGCAACGTGTTCTATAGTCAGCGGCCATGAAGACCAAGGGCGCGCTGCTGTGGGAGCTCAACTCACCGTTCCGCATCGACGAGATCGAGATCGGTGACCCCGTCGCCGACGAGGTACAGATCCGAATGCACGCCGCGGGCATGTGCCATTCGGACTACCACCTGACCACCGGCGCCACCCCGATCGGGCTGCCTGCGCTCGGCGGACACGAGGGCGCCGGCGTGATCACGAAGGTCGGCAGGAACGTCACCGGCCTCGAGGAGGGCGACCACGTCATCCTCGCGTTCATCCCGGCGTGCGGGCAATGCGCACCATGCCTCAAGGGCCATCGCTCGCTGTGCGACCGCGGCGCGGTACTGCTCGGCGGCAAGGCGATCGCCGACGGCACCTCCCGCGTGCATGCCGGTAGCACCGAGGTCTCGCCGATGAACCTGCTCGGCACGTTCGCGCCGCACATGACGGTGCACAAGGACTCCGTCGTCAAGATCGACAAAGACATTCCGTTCGAGTCGGCGGCCCTGCTGGGCTGCGCGGTCCCGACGGGCTTCGGGTCGGCCACCAACGTGGCCGAGGTGAACCCGGGCGAGACCGTCGTGATCGTCGGCGTCGGCGGTATCGGCATGAGCGCACTGCAAGGAGCGGTCATCGCCGGGGCCCGCCACGTCGTCGCGATCGACCCCAACGAGTGGAAGCGCGAACAGGCGATCAAGTTCGGCGCCACCCACGTCTACCCGTCGATGGCCGAGGCGATCGCACCCGTCATCGACCTCACCCACGGCGTGATGGCCGACAAGACGATCATCGCCGTCGGCGATATGAAGGGCGAGTACATCGAAGAGGCGCTGACGCTGACCACCAAGACCGGCACCTGCGTCGTGACGGGCATGGGCTCGATGATGGACGTCGACGTCAAGCTCAACCTGTTTTTGTTCACGATGTTGCAGAAGACGTTGAAGGGCAACATCTTCGGCGGCGGCAGCTCGCACATCGAGACCCCGAAGCTGGTCGGCCTGTACAAGTCGGGCTTGCTGAACATCGACGACATGGTCACCAGGACCTACCGCCTCGAGGACATCAACTCCGGCTATGCGGACATGCTCGACGGTAAGAACATCCGCGGCGTCGTCACCTACGACGAGGCGGACTGGTAGCCAGCCGGTCCAGCACCGCGTTCAAAACGTCCTCGAACACCTGAAGCTGTTGTGGTGTCAACCCCTCGAACACCGTGCTGCGCACGAGTTCTGCGTGCCCCGGAGCAGCCCTCTGCAGCGCTCCGAGCCCACCGTCGGTGATCGATACGCTGGCGCTGCGCCGGTCGTCGTCGCTGCCGTGCCGCTCGAGCAGTGCGCGCCCGCGCATCCTCCGCAGCTGGTGTGACAATCTGCTCTGCTCCCACCCGAGCGCCTCGGCCAGGTCGTTGATGCGCTGCGGACCGCGCTCGGTTAGCGCGACGAGGACCTCGTAGTCCGCCAGCGACAGCTCGCAGTCACGTTGCAGTTGCCGGTGCATGGCCGTCTGCAGACGGCTCGTGACCGTCAGGTACTTCCGCCAGACCTCTTGTTCGCGCCTCGTCAGCCACACGAAATACATGACACATCATCTATGTTGTCGCGTCCAGTAGCCCCCTTTAGGCTGGGCGCCGAGCGAGAGGTAAGCCATGACCGCCCCCACCGTCGAGATCCGCCGGGCAGACAACCGCGCGAAGACCGCGATCTCCTGGCTGGACTCCAAGCACTCGTTTTCCTTCGGCAGCCACTACGAGCCGGACAACACCCATCACGGCCTGCTGCTGGTCAACAACGACGACCGGGTAGCACCGGGTACCGGATTTGATACCCATCCGCACCGGGACATGGAGATCGTCACCTGGGTGTTGCGCGGATCGCTGGTGCACCAGGATTCCACCGGCAACTCCGGCGTGATCTATCCCGGTCTGGCACAACGGATGTCGGCCGGTCGCGGCATCATGCACTCCGAGAAGAACGACTCATGGACCTTGACGGGCACCGAATCCCACAGTGAGCCTGTGCATTTCGTCCAGATGTGGGTGATCCCCGACGAGTCGGGAATCGAGCCCGGCTATCAGCAACTCGAGATCGATGACGAACTGCTGTGCGGCGGTCTGATCACGATCGCCAGCGGTATTCCTGAACACCGGGACCAGACCGCAATCTTCATCCACAACAAGGACGCCGCCCTACACGGAGCGCGGATGCGCGCCGGTGACAGCGTCGAGTTGCCGCACGCCCCGTATCTCCACCTGTTCGTGCCTCGCGGCGAGGTCACGCTCGAGGGCGCGGGCCCCTTGGGTGAGGGCGACGCCGTTCGTTTCACGGGTACGGGTGGCCAGCGCGTCACCGCCACGACGTCGGCCGAAATTCTGGTCTGGGAGATGCATGCGAGTTTGGCTGCGGCATAACGCGATCGCCTGCATGGCAGGTGTGATGCTGGCGACGGGCTGTTCGTCGGATTCCGGGCGAGCGCCGGCGCCGGACCCGCCCCCGAGTGAACCCTCGGCCACCGCGGAAGCGACCTCGGAGCTGTCCGAGGTGACCGTCGCCGTCGACCCTGCCCTGGCGCAGGCGCCGTTCGATGAGCCGCGTCAGGCGCTCGTTCCCGCCGGTTGGTCGATGGCGGTGTGGGCGCGCGTCCCGAAGGCGAGGCTGGCCGCGTGGGCACCTGACGGCGCGCTTCTGGTGTCGCAGCCCAGCACGGGCGAGGTGTTGCGGCTGCAGCCCACCGATGCGCAACCCCGCCAGTCGACCCTGCTCTCAGGACTCGATCAACCGCACGGGCTCGCGTTCGCAGGTGACACGCTCTACGTCGCCGAAAGCGACCAGGTCGACGCCTACACCTACGCCGAAGGCGCGGCCACCGATCGGCGCACCCTGGCGGGGGATCTACCCGACGCGGGAAGTCCGGACCTGCGCGGCGCGTATGCCCACGCCCTCAAATCAGTCGCGATCGGCCCCGACGGCAGCGTTTACTTCTCGATTGGCTCGACGGGCAACATCACTGCCGCCGATCGCGACGCCGATCCGCCGCGCGCCACGATCATGCGGGTCCCGCCGGGCGGTGGCCCCGCCGAGCCGTTCGCGACCGGGGTCCGCAATGGGACCGGCCTGGCGATCGCGCCGGACGGAGCGGTGTGGACCGCCGTCAACAACCGCGACAACATCGCCGACCCGCAGACCGGCGAGGTCCGCCAGGATTACGTCAGTCTGCATCCGCCGGAATCGGTGGCGCGACTGACGCCTGGGCGCGAACTGGGCTGGCCCTTCTGCAATCCCGACGGTGGCCCGGCGCGGCTGCCGTTGATCCGCGACGTACAGACGAACGCCGACGGCAGCCGCCTCGACTGTGCGGCCCTGCCGCCGATCGAACAGAGCCTCGGCGCGCATGCCGCCCCGCTCGGTATGAGCTTCACCGACGGCGTGCTACCGGCCCCGTACTCCAGCGGCGCCCTCGTCGGCGTGCACGGGTCGTGGAACCGGGAGCCGCCGTATGCCCCCGAGGTGGCGTTCTTCGGCTGGCGCAACGGAGAACTCGCCGACAAGCAGACGCTGGTCGGCGGGTTCCAGTCCGAAGACGGCTCGCGGTGGGGCCGCCCGGTCGCCGCGGTCGCCGGGCCCGACGGCGCCGTCTACATCACCGACGACTACGCCGACGCGGTCTACCGGTTGGCCCCGCCGGGGCGTTAGCGCGTTCTCGGCGCTCCCGTGCCCCGCCGTCCGGTGATCGCTACGTAGATGCCGATGAGGATGATGGCCACTACCAGCCCGATGACGAATGGGATCGGGGAGAACATCTTGTCCCCGGTGCCGAACATCTCATTCGAAATCCACGAGCCGAGCAGGGCTCCCACCGCACCGAGCAGCACGGTGATGAGAACACCGACGTTCTGCTTACCGGGCAGAATCAGGCGCGCCAGTGCGCCGAGGATTGCGCCGACGACGAGCGCAACAATGATCGTCCACATATGTGACTCCTTCAGTTGGCGGCACTATGTGCCGCTAAGCACACAGTGCCCGTCTTAAGCGGTTCGTAACCCCTTGATTCGGCCTCCCGCTCTTCTCCGGGTGCGTGGTCGCACACCAATGATTTGACTCCTGCGGGACCGTCCATGGCGCCGGAGCATCGAATCGCGACCCGCCAGCAACGCAACCGTGATGTAACTGCGATATATGTTGACAGTGGGACTGTAGTGAATAATGTGGTATTCGTTCCTCCGCCAACATCAAAGGGGCCTCGCGTGTCGGCGCCACCAGCAAACATCAGACGCTTCGCGGCATCAGTCGCGACGCTGCTGCTGTGCGCGGTGCTGTCTGCGGTGTTGTCCATGGCCCCCGCCGCCAATGCCGCCGGCGCACGCGAGAAGCTCGCCACCGCGATCGCCAACACCCGAGGGTCCTATCTCGTCTACAACTTCGGCGGTGGCCATCCCGCCCCGATGCTGAACGCGGGCGGCGGCTGGTACGAGGCCACCAGCGGCGGGCGTCTGATGATCATCAAGGCGGCCTCCACCCGGCTTGCGCCGCGTCTGCTGGTCGACTCGCACCGGGGTTATCAAGCGCGCTGCGAACGCGATCCCCGCGCCCGCACCGGGGAGGGGCTGTTGCAGGCGTCGGAGATCTTCACTCCGCTGCAGGCCTGGCAGGCGCTCGGGCAGCCGACGATCGCGATCAACGCCAACTTCTTCGACGTGCGCGGCCAACGAGGCGGCTCGTGGAAGTCCACCGGATGCAGTTCACCGTTGGGGGCCTACGTCGACAACACCCGCGGAGAGGGTAAGGCGAACGTAGCGGTGACCGGCACCGTCTCCTATGCGGGTAAACAGGGGTTGTCCGGCGGCAACGAGCACTGGAAAGCGTTGTCCACCATGATCATTCCCGTGGGCGGAGCGCCGTATGTGGTGCCGCCTGCCAGTCCTGACGACTACGATGCGGCTTCGCCGGTGGTGCAGCGGCTGGTCGACGAGGGCGCGCGGTTCGTCGCGGTCGCCGGTATCGGTCTGCTCGCGCCGGGTGACACCGGTCAGCTCAACGACGGCGGACCGAGTGCGGCGCGCACCGCGCTCGCGTACTCCAAGGACAAGGACGAGATGTACGTCTTCCAGGGCGGGAGCTACACCCCCGACCAGATTCAGGATCTGTTCCGCGGGTTGGGCAGTGACACCGCGATCCTGCTCGACGGCGGCGGCTCGTCGTCGATCGTGCTGCGCCGCGACACCGGCGGTATGTGGACCGGCGCGGGCGTGCCCCGCGGATCCTGTGACACCCGGCAGGTGCTGTGCGATTCGCGCGAACGCGGACTACCGAGCTGGCTCGCGTTCAACTAGACCGTTCAAATCAGGCCGCAGCGCTGCCGGATCCCTCACCGGATGTGCCGGAGGTGGTGCCGGACGTGCTGCTGCCGGCGTCGCCGGTGGTCGCGCTCGGAGAGTCGTTGTCGGGCTTGGCATGTCGCGGTGAGGATCCCGGTACCGCCTTGACAGGTTCGCCGTTGTCCGGCTTGGCGTGCTTCGGGCCGGACTTGGCGCCCGTGCTCGGGCTGAACTTGTTGCCCGGCTTGTAGCCCTTCTTCGACGTGTCACCGTCCTTGCCGCCGGTCTTCGTTTCGCCGGTCTTCGTCTCATCGGCGGTGGTCTTATCGGCAGGGGTCTCGGCGGTCTTGGAGTCCTCGGTCTTGGTGCCGGTCTCGCTCACCGTGGTTTCGCCGTCGTCCTCGGCGGGCTTCACCCCCTCGGTCACGGTCTCTTCGGCGACGACCCCTTCCTCCGCCGGCTTCTTAACGACGACTTCGTCTTTGAGCTTGTCTGCGATCACTTGGTCTGCAGCCTGGCCTGCGACAACTTCGTCGACCGCTTCCTCGCCCTGCGGTTCGTCGGTCACGAGGGTGAGCATCCGCGCGCCGGAATCGGGCAGGCCGGTCGGCGATGGTAGTTCGCCTTCCTCCTGCGCGGTGCCCGGGAGGATATCCTCGGTGGCCTCCTCCAGCGCCTCGTCGACGATGTCGGTCAGCACACTGGTTGGCGTCGTGCCCCAGAGGGATCCGCCGGTCAGGAACCTGAGCAGACTGGTCAGGACGTTCGGCGTGCCCACCGTCGGGTGGCCGCTGAAGAACTCCTTGAAGATGCCCTGGACCAACTGGTTGAAGATGACGCCGGGAACCTGAGCCCAGTCGACATTCGGGAACGACATGAACGGCGTCGGGTCGCCGGCCTCGTCCAGTGACCGCTCGTAACCGCCGGTCTGCGGGTTGTAGTAGACGTCGGTGTAGCCGAGGTTCACCAGGCTGGTCAACGCCGGGGCAAGCGCGTTGGCCACCATGCTGAACGGGTTGTAGCGCGCGACCCCTCCGAGCGTGACGAGGTTGAGCACGTCGGCGGCAAGGTACAGCGGCTCGAGCAGCGGCAGGGTCGCCGAGCGCAGCGTGAGATAGAGGTTGACCGCGAGCGGATCGCCGTCCCGGATGCGCTGCGCGAGATCGTCGAGCTCCAGCAGCTGCTGGGGGTCGAACGTGACGCCGCGAAGCATGTAGGTCGGAAGCAGGCCCGCAAAGAGGTTGTTGGCCAACGAGAATGGGTTCGGCCACGCCGCGAAGTCGCTCAGCATGTCGTACTGAACCGTCGCGTCGAGCTTGATCGGGATCAGGTTCGCGCCGCCGACGGAAAGGCCGGTGCCGGGCAGCGGGAGGCCGCCGCTGTAGGAGGCCTCCGTCTCCGGCGTCACCGTCTTGATGCCCGCCAGGCCGAACAGAGGATAGAAGCGAGCGAACATTCCGCCGTTGGCCCGCCCGGGATTGCGCAGCAGGATCATCGGGAGGATGGTGATGCTGCCCAGGAGCGGATGCTCGGCGGCGTTCTCTCCGCCCGGTTGATTCACCAGGTCGGCGACGATCCGCTCGTATGCCGCCCCAGCGGAGAAGGCGCCGAGCCCCATGCTCAAAACCACCGGCACCCGGACCTCGACGGCGTCTATGTCGGGGATGGGGATGTCGAGCAGATCCAACACCGGGTTCAGGATCTCCAGCTCGCGCAGCACTGACTCGAGGCTGACTTCCACGTCGAGGTACGGGGTCTTGTTGACCTCCTCGGCGATGGCGCGCGGCAAGCCGGGCACCCAGCCGAGGTCGACTCCCAACAACTTGAGCACGGTGAAGACGGGACCCGCGGTGATGACGTTGACCGGTCCGGGGAGGTTGGAGAGGTTGAACGGATCGCTGAGGTCGAGGCCGAGCAGCCCGAACAGGCCGCCGATGGTTTCCGGTAGCGAGCCTGCCAGTAGGTTGCTGAGCTGTTGTTCCACGTCGGGTGTGAGTATCCCGAGGGGATCGATGAGCGCGCCGGCGACTCCCGGTATGTCGATCGGGATCGCGCCTACCACGTCTTTCAGCAAACCTGGGGGGATCTCCCCTAGCACCCCGCCGAGCAGATTGTTGAGCACCGACTCCGGGTCGGCGCCGGCCGCCTGCGCCAGCACGGCGAGGTTGAAGTTCTCCACTACCAGCCGGACCAGCACCTCTGCGGCGACCTGGCCAAGGTCGTAGACCGCCGGACCGAGGCCGAACGTGAGGTCGGGGATCTCATCGGGCCCGGGCCACTGATTCACCGCCGCGGCCAAGTTGACGTCGGTATCTACTAGAGTCTTCGAGTCGTCGCTCGGCTTGGGCAGGGGTGCGGCGCCGATGGTGAGCGCCGTGGCCGTCGCAGTGGCTGCGCCGATCGCCGCGATTGTTTTGGAGGTCCGGCTGCGTTTGCCATGCCTGCCGTGTCTGCCAGCCACTGATCCGGTCCTTTCGAACGAAACAGCTATTTACGTGACCGTAACAGGCAGGCTCTCACGAGACTACAATTTGAGCAAATTCGTTTGCTCGGTAAATAAGTTTAGTTATCGAACTAGACGGGCCAACCAGCGCATTCGCCCATCACCCGGCGAGGGCGCTGCGCGCCGCGGCCGATGTTTGCCAGGCGTAACCGCCTCCGAACAGTACGGCGTGGGCTAACAGCGGATAGAGCTGATGCAATCCGACGCGGCCGCGCCATCCCGCCCGCAACTCCCGCACGGATTGATAGCCGTCGATCACCTCGTCGAAGTGGGGACAGCCGAACAGCGCAAGCATCGCCAGATCGGTCTCACGGTGACCGCCCTGGGCGGCGGGGTCGATCAGCACCACACCGCCCGGTGTCCACATCACGTTGCCGCTCCACAGATCGCCGTGCAGGCGGGCGGGCGGATCGTCGTCGTCGAAGTCACCGTC
Source organism: Mycobacterium sp. 852002-51152_SCH6134967 (assembly GCF_001667105.1). Classification (NCBI taxonomy): domain Bacteria; kingdom Bacillati; phylum Actinomycetota; class Actinomycetes; order Mycobacteriales; family Mycobacteriaceae; genus Mycobacterium; species Mycobacterium sp. 852002-51152_SCH6134967. The sequence continues at coordinate 74,842 of NZ_LZIK01000019.1, forward strand.
TTCGCACTTGACCATCACCGTGTCGATCGCCGCGCGGCACTCCGCGTCCAGTTGATCCGCCGCGGCGCGTGCCATCGGCGCCAACCTCTCGCGTGCATAGAAGGTGCCCCAGCGCTCATGCCCCGTCAACGACATGGGCAGCGGATCCTGCATCGGCCCGAAGAATCCGGGCCCTTCCCATCCGCCCGGCGCGGCCCCGAACGCCGCGGCTCCGGCGTCGTGCGTGCGCGCGAGTCGACACCCGAACTCTCGCGCCGCGGATCGGGTCGGCGCGACGCTCTGCAGCTCTTCCAACGTGAGACTGGTGTCGTCGTAACCGAGCACGGTCGCACACGGGACACCGTCGTCGGCGGCCGAAAGCCATTGCAACCCCGCGGCTTCACACGCAAAGAAGTTCGCAGGCGCGGAGGCGTTTCGCTTGACGAACTCCCTCATCGGTCAGGGCTGGCCGGACACCCGGCGCAACACTGCGTCGCGCACCCGGGTCGGCAACCTCGGAACCACGGCAACCTGCAGCTTGGGCCCCAACCCCACCACATAACGAGGTCGCGGGCGGCGCGCGGTGAGCGCCTCCTCGACCACGGCGGAGACCTTCTCGGTAGGAACGGCCATCCGTTGGGCAACCGGCACCATCTTCTTCATCCCCGCGATGTGTTGGGCGTACAGCGCGCGGTGCTCCGGGGAAAGGGCGGCCTCGGCTTCAACCACCATGGTGTCGGCGGTACGCCACATGTCGGTGTCGGTCTGCGCCGGCTCGACGACGACGACCGGTATCCGCCACGGCTGCAACTCCATCCGCAACGCGTCGGCCGCGGCCTCGAGCGCGAACTTGCTCGCGGCATACGCTCCGAGCAACGGCATCGACAGCCTGCCGTTGACGCTGGAGATGAACACGATCCGGCCGCGCGATTCCCGCATCCGCGGCAGTACCGCCCGGGTGACTGCTAGCTGGCCGATCACGTTGATCTCCAACTGCTTTCGCCATCCATCGGTCGTCACCGTCTCCATGGGTCCGCTGACGACCACCCCGGCGTTGTTGACCACAGCGTCCAGCCGCACAGGCAAGACGTCGGCCAAGGCGGCGATCTGGCCGGCGTCGGTGACGTCCAGCAGGACCGCCGAGATTCGGTCCGGATCCAGCGCGGTGACCGCTTCGGCATCGCGCTCAGTGCGGACACCGGCGATCACCTGCCATCCACGTGCGGCCAGGTGCTCGGCGATGGCCTTGCCGATTCCGCGTGACGCGCCGGTGACGAGTACCGAAGGCATGTGGCAAGACTAGCGGCCGCGCCGGTCCCCTACCCAGAACAAGATCCCGCTGAGCGCCACAAGTGCCGCGGCGAGTCCGATGATCGGCGCGACGGTGAAGCGGGTCATCGTCGCCCCGACGACCGCCCCACCGCACATCGTCAGAACCACGCTGTAGCGCAACTTCTCCCGTTCACCGGTTCCGCCGGCCAACCGGCTGTCGAAGCCGATTCGCACGATGGTCGTCGTCAACACCGTTGTCGACAACTCCTGGATGCCGAACTGCTGGGCGCTGGAATTCTGAACGCCGAACGCCACGGCGAGACCGGCGATGAGGAGCAGTTTCGTGTTGTTCTGATAGTCGAGCACGCCGGCCCCGGCGAGCACCGACAGGACCACGAGCAGGACGACCTCGAAGGTCATCGTGATCGACAGCCACCGGCGGACATCGGTGCCGAGGTGGCGGGTGAACCGGCCACAGACCACCGCACCCGCGACGAAGCCGGTGAACGCGACGAGCGCGGCGGTGACGTCGACCCCGGAGTGCGGAACCAGCCAGAATCCCAGGAAGATCACGTTCCCGGTCATGTTCGCGACGAACACGTGGCCGAGCTTGAGCACGCTGACCGCGTCGATCAAACCGGTCGCGAACGTTAGCAGAAGTAGACAGGCGATCGTCAGCCGTTGCGAGACAGGGGATTCGACCGCCACGCGCCAGCTCCGGGGTTACAGCTGCGGCGTCAGGTCCAGCGATGTGATGGTCGACATGCGAGTGATCAACCACTTCGCATCCCGGCGCTCCATCGTCAACCGGTAGGACAGGTAGCGCAGCGACGGGATGTTCTTGCTCATCGGGCTGGTGGCCACAGAGTTGGTGTAGACGATCGCGGTGGCCTCGTCGGGGGTCAGCGTCTCCACCGCCGCGCCCATCACCTGCGTGGTGTTGGTGACCTGCGCCTGTTTGTTCGTCGCGACGATCGCGTCAATGTACTTGCGGTACTCGTAGGCGAAGTCGCCACCGAGGAACGCCGCCGACCGCTCCGGCAACGTCTCCATATTGTCCGGCGTGTAGGTCCACAGCGTGGAGATCGCGCTGGCCGCGGTGCGAGCGACGTCGAGTTTGGTGTTGATCTCGGCTCGCTCCGACAAGTAGGGCTGCAGGGTCGACGCGGCGAACGCGGCAGCACCGACGAACAGGGCCGCGGCAGCGACGATCGCGGCGATGAGCCGCTTGCCCGCGGGCCGGTGCGGAGCGAACCGCACATCCTGCGGCGTGACCTCGGATTCGTCTGGGGCGCCCGGTTCCTCGGCGACGTCATCGGCCGCCGGCGATTCCGGCTCGGTGACTTGCGGTTTCGCCTCCTCGGTCGCGATCTCGGTGCCCCCGTCGTCGACACGCGCCCGGCCGCGGCGTTTCGCCTTGCCGACCGGCCGCGGCGCCGACGGCTCCGCTTCTTGCGCTTCCTCTGTTGCTTCCGTATCCGCCGCGGCGGCAGGGCCTTCCGTCTTGCGACGCCCGAAGAACCACCGACGCCGACGCGGTGCCGGGGTGGATTCCGCTGAGGAGTCGGTGGTCAGATCACCTGAATCAGCTGGCTGATCTTCCACTGCTGTCCTTCCTTGATAGTCGTTGCCACCCAACGACTTCCACTCTCGACCGTCGACTTGCCGTCTGGCGCCTTCTGGGAAACCTTGGTCGCGACCAGGATGTCGGCGCTGCCGTTGTCGTTCCACCGCTGCACGCCTGCGGCCAGCACGGTGCCGCTGGTCGGCTCCGCCTGCGCGACCTGGATCAGGATCTCGTTCTGCTTCTCCTTGAACATCTTCGCGAAATCGCCCGTGCCATTCGTGAGGATCCGTTCCACATAGGCGTTGGCGTTGAAGGGATCCAACGTCGTGTATTCGGTCATGAACTCACTGACGTACACCAGCGCGGCGTGGTCGTCGGCCACCGTGCGGCGGTCGTTCTCGTGGCTGACCAACATCAGCGAACCCGCCGTGATTGCGGCTGCCATGAGAAGCGAGGCGACGGCCGAGATGATCGGCAGCCCCCAGCGGCGGGGCGGCTTGGGCTCCACCTCGAAGAAGTCGCGCTCGTCGGCGTCGACCCTGCGCCGCGGACTCATTGGCCCTGCGCGTTCATCTGCGGCCGCTTCAACACGGTGAGCTTGGCGACGCGCCACTGCCCGTCACGGGACTTCTCGAACTCGACCTGGACGGTCGCCGTGATGAACTTCAACTCCTGGGGATTGTCGCCGCGCTGCCCCTGCATGGCCAGCAGCATCTCGGCCGCGTCCGGCGTCGCCTTCAGCACGGCGCTGCTCACCGCCCAGTATTCGTTCGAGCTGACACCGGCGTCCTGGCCGGCCTTCTGCTGGGCGATCAACTGCTCGCGGTAGCCGTCGGTGGTCAGCGACTGTGCACGCGCGAAATCCTCTGCCATGGTGTCGCGCTTGAAGCTGAGCATCTGTTCCACGATCCGAGGACCCTGTTCGGCGATCTGCTGCTTGGTCTCGTCCACCGCGCGTTCGTGCCGGTACACCACCCAATAGCTCACCCCGACCGCGGCTGCACAAGCCAGCGTCGCGACGGTCAGCACGATCGCGGTCAACTTCCGGATGTTGCGCTCCGGCGGTTGGACCGGACGCACCTCGGTGCGCACCAACAGGTCGGCGAAGGTCCGGCGGCGCCTATCCCACAACGGCCACAACCATCCGACGCACAGGGCGGCGGTGTCCAGGAGGTGAGCGACCTCGCGCAGCAGCAGCCGCCACACTCCCACCGGCGAACCGTCCCGTTTGCGGACCGCGAGCCCGAACAGCGCCCGCCCCAGCGAGAATCCCACCACCGCCGGCAGCACCAGGCGGTTCACCGCCATCGCCAGCACCACCACGCCCATCGCGATCAGGTAGCCCCACCACAACGAGCTACGCTGCGGTGCGGTCAACGACACCACCGCCAGCGTCACCAGCACCGCGAGCCCGGTCAGGATGTCGACGGCGAATGCGCCGGCCCTGGCCGACCACGCGGCCACCGTTTCGTCGACGGCCTCGCCAGCGGCCACCGGATCTACGGGTGCTTCATGCACAGCGGTCAACGACGTCACGAGGTGACCTGGTCCAGTTTGGCGATCTTGTAGGTGCCTTCGTCGTCGGGCGCCATCTTCACGCGAAGCCGATAGCCCTGCTCCTGATCGGCGACATCGGAATTGGTGACCTTCACCCGGACCGCGACGAGGACGTCGAATGTCCCGTCGCCGTTGTGTTTCTCCACCGCGGCTCGCATATCCGACACCTGCACCTGTACGTTCGCGGCCTGGTACGCATCGACCAGCACGCCGGCGTAAAGCGAGGATTGGACGGCGAAGTCGCCGGTCGAGCACTCGATGATCTTGGACTGAGCCGCGGTCATGGCGGCGGTGTCCGGGGCATGCGTCGCCGCCACACAATCCTTGGCCGCCTGCAGTGCGGCGGCCTCCGCACGGTCACCGGCCACCACCTTCTGGTCGTTCTTGAGCAACAGGAATCCCGCGACGCCGCCGGCGGTGGCCAGCACCAGCAGCGCCGCGGAGATGCCGACGGCCAGACCGCGGCCGATCCGCGACGGGCGGCGGGGCTTGGCCGGGGTCCCGTCCTCGGGGCTGTCCGGGTTCTCGGTAGCTTCGCTGTCTGGGGATACTGCTAACGACTCGTCGGGCGTCTCATCAGCATCGGTGGGGTTCAGCTGGCGGGTGCCAGCATCTCCTTCCATCCGTCGTCTCCTGTGCTATTCGAGTTGCTGACGTTGTACCTCACGCCGTCGGGTCCGACCACCTGGCCGCTGGTCGGGCTGTACACCGCTGTGGAGCCGGGTGGCCCTGGAGCGGGAGTGTAGACGCAGGGGTTGGGCTGCTGTCCACTGCAGACAACGTTGCCCTGTCCGGGAGGGCTCAGCGGGTCGCTGACCGGCGCCGACGAATTCGGCGGCGGCAGGTCACTAGCCGGTGCGGGGTTCATGCCACTGTTGACCGACGGCGCCTGGATGACACCACGGCCGGGGTTGACACCTTGGTCGCAGCGGGCGCCCGGAGCCGGGCAGGACAGGATCTGGTTGGGGTCGCCGTACCACGGGTTCGTGCCCAACGGAACATACGGTTCGTTGTTGCGGCATTCCATCGGCGTCGCTGCACGCTTGCCAGGGATGTCAGCGCACGGATAGTTACGCGCACCGCGAACCACGTTACCCTGGTACTCCTGAGGAATCTTGCAGTATGTGCCGCGCGGCAACGGCGCCATGCTGGTGTCGGCGGGCGAGCGCCACTCGGACGCCGGCAGGAAACCCGTGAAGCACGGCGGCGTGTGGTTAATCCCTCCGAGAGTCAAGGGCAGGAGGCCGTAACCCTCGAATATCGTGCCGGCCTGCGCCACCGCAGTGCCCTGAGGTAAGAGAACCAACGACTGTTCGACGCCCTTGTGATAGCGCTTAAGCATGTCGATCACGATCGTGAGGTTCGCCAACGTCTGAGGCAACGCCTCCTGAACACCACCGAATACCGCATTCGCCTGATCCAGCGTCGGGGCGGCCTGCTGCAGTCCGCTGCGCAGCGCAGCATCCTGCTCGGCAGACTGCGCTGCCAGGATGTTGAGGTTACGCGACCACTGCTCGATGTTGTCGCCCGACTGGACCTGGCTGTCCAGGATCGGTGCTGCGTTCTCGATGATGTCGTTGACCTGCGGCAAATTCTGCTGGAACCCCTGCGCGATATTGGTCGTCGAGTCGACCAACCGCTGGAGCGCCGGGCCTAAACCCCCGACGGCCTGCGAGGTCTCGGTCAGCAGCGTGTCGATCTTCTCTTTCGGTAATACCGCCAGGCCCCGGTTGGCCGCATCGAGTGCCGGACCCACTTCACTGGGCACGGTGCTGTCGGTGATGGTCGAACCAGGCGACAGGTACTGACCCGGGTTGCCGGTTGACACCAGGTCCAGGTATTGCTCTCCAATTGCTGACACGGAGTGGACGTTGGCGGTCGCATCAGCCGGGATCTTGAATCGGTTGTCGATGCTCATCACGGCTATCGCACCGGTCTGGGTGGGCTCGACCGACGTCACCTTGCCGATCTGGGTTCCGCGGTACGTGACGTTGGCGGTCGCGTAGAGCCCGCCCGAGCGCGGGAGTTCGGCTTTCAACTCGTACTGCGAGATACCCATAATGCTTGGAACCCGCAGGTAATACCAACCCAGTACCACGATGGCGACAATCGTCAGGATGGAGAACAGCGTCAGCTGGAATTTGATGAACCGGGTCAGCACCGCTTACTCACCCCTTTCGACCAGCGGGCCGTTCGGCGCATTGTGCGGATTCGGCACGAACCTCACATCTGGGATCATCGTCGCCGGATCGCGACCCCAGGACTGTTCAAGTGCACGCAGCATGCCCGATATGCCGGTGCCCGACAGGACAGCGTTATCGAGCGCTGAGAGTGTCAAGTCGACCGTGAGTGACGCGTTGACGTAATCACCGCGAATTGCCTTCGGGACGTTCTCGATCGAGAAGGGTGCAGTGAGCAGGAGCTTGAGCGCACCGATGACATACGGCGCAGCACGGCCCAGTTGCTTGAGCGGCCGCTGAAGGTTGACGAGGTTGGTATTCAGATCTTCGCTGGCCGGCGCCACCGCGTTGTCGGCCGCGACGCTGATCCGGCCGATCGCCTCGACCGCGTCGGCGAACAGATCGCGGGTATCCGCGAAATGTTTGATCAGTGGCGGGAACTCGGTGAGCACCCGGTCCAGCGTGTTGTTGCGCTGGGCAACGATCGACAGCAGTCGGTCTGTCGACTCGATCGCGCGGGTGATGTCCTGACGCTGCTGATTCAGCTCGTCGGTGAACGTATCCAGCTTGCTGAGGAAATCGCGGATCTGATCGGCTCGGCCGTTGAGCACATTGTAGATCTCGGTTTGGATGACCTCGAGGTTCTGCACCCCGCCGCCCTGCAGGATGGAGGCGATGCTCGCCAGCACCCGCTCGGTGGTCGGAAAAGCCGACGCGTTCTGCAGTGGGATCGTGTCACCGTCACGCAGCGGTTGGGGTGATGGATCCGGCGGTAATTCGAGCTCTACATGCTGCGAGCCGAGAAGGCTCGTCTGCCCGATTCGTGCCAGCGCATTCTTCGGCAACTCCACTGTGGGCTCGACATCGAGGGTCAAGGTCGCGACCCAGTTCTTGAGTTCGATGGCACGTACTCGACCGACGTAGACGTCGGCCACTCGCACGCGGCTGTTGACATTGAGTGCCAGAGTGTCCGGCATCTGCACGTAAATCGTCGTCGCATTCGAACCGGTACCCGGGCCCCCGGGCAGCGGCACGTTGGCAATGCCCTTCCAGGAACCGCAGGAACTCAGCACCAGAGCGACCGCCCCGAGCGCGAGAGCGCGTTGCGCGAGCCTTCTCCATTTGAGCGCGATCATCATCGACCTGCCTCTGCTGGAAGCGGGGGGCCCGCGGGTGCGGGGGCGCCGGCGGCGGGAGCCGGTACCGGGCCGGCCATCGCCGCTCCACCCGGGTCGCCTGGAATAACGCCCGGCGCCGGCGGCGGTGGTGGTCCGGGCTGCGGGTACCACGGCGGCGGCAGCGGGTTGTTCTGGTCGAACGCGTTCGGCGGACCGGGCAGGTTGCCGTCGCGCGTCGTCCCGAACGCAGGCGGCGCGGCGGGGATCGGGCAGTCGGGTCCGCCCAACAATTCCGCTAGGCATTCCGGGGTCATCATGCTCGCCGTGAACGGCTGCACGTCGATGCCCTGCATGCCCGGTGCGGCGACCCAGCCCGGCTCATGGTTGCCGTGAGAGAACAGCGTGTCCCGCGACCAGATGCCCGGCACCGTCGTGTCCTTGTAACCGGCCGGCGGCTTTAGCCGTGGCTCGGAGTACGCAACCTGCTTCGGCAGCGTCATCGCGGAGCTGAACTGGTTGACACCGAACGGCAGGTAGTTGAATTTGATCGCGTCCAGGATCGGCGCCAGGTACTGCGCGCACATCTCTGCCGACTCCTGGTATCCGAGCCGGCTACCGGCCTGAACGGCACTACAGATGAACTGCAGCGGATTAGCGAAGTTGTTGATCACGGCATAACTGTTAATGCCGCCGGTGACCGGTGAGACGATGTTGACCAAGTTCGCGCCGAGGTTGGGGAACACGTGCAACGCGGTTTCCAGTCCGTCGCGCGGCTCCTGCTGAAGAATCGCAGTTGTCACCTCGGCGAGATTGTTCACGTCGTGGGTCAACACCTCCGCGTTCTGGTCGAAGAACTGACGGGTCGTCGTCAGCAGCTCGTTCAGATCCTGAAGGGCGTTGGCCAACTCGCGGTCGGTGTTGGTGAATGCGTTGGTGAATGTAGCTAGGTCGTCGTTGAGCGCCACGAATTGCTGATCGCTGCGATACAGGGCGTTGACGAACAGTGCCAGGCTCTTGACCACGCTGAAGAAGTCGTCGCGCCCCTCGTTGAGCGCGAAGAGCGCCTCTGACAGGTTGTTGAGCGTCCTGTTGAGCTGCTCACCCTTGCCCGCGAATCCATCGGCGGCCGAATCGATGATGTCGCCGAACGGGCCTCGAGGCTGTTCGGGAGTTGGGCCCAGGTCCGTCAAGATCCGATTGATGGAGTCCCGCAGCTCGTCGTACTCGACAGGTACCTGGGTGCGGTCGATCGGGATGACGGCACCATCTTCCATCACCGGGCCGCCCGTGTAGGCCGGCGCTAACTGGATGTTGCGCGACGCCACCAGGCTCGGGTTGAGGATGGACGCAGTGGCGTTGGCCGGCACCTTGTAGGAGTTCGCGTAATTGAAGGTGACCTTCATCCGGTCGCCGGCCGGTTCGATCGTTTCGATCTCGCCGACCCGCACGCCCATTATCGTCACCTTATCGCCCGGATACAGCGCCAGAGTGTCGCTGAAGTAGGCCACCACCGTGTTCGTCGTCAGCTTCTTGTACAGGCTGTACCCGACGAAGGCGGCCACCAACGCGAGAATCACGATCAGCGCACCGATGACGATCGTCGCCCGGGACAGCGCGGGCAACTTCATGTTTCGGACGTTGAAAATTGTCGACATCTGCTATCCCCTAACCCTGCTGCGAACCCGGCGGGAGGAACGGCGGGTTTCCCGGTAAGGGCGGTTGTCCGGCGGGCGCCAGTTGCTGACCAGGTCCCGGGACCGCGGGCGCTGGCAGCGCGGGTGGCAGCGGGGCGATGCCGGGCGTGAAGTCCGCGGGCAATGGGGGCTGCGAAGGGTCCTGCCCGACGGGCACGGTGCGGGCCCCCGGCGGTGCGGGCGGAAGCTGGCCGTGCGCCCCAGGCACACTCGGCGGAATCTGACCGGGGATCGCGGCGGCGGGCACGCCCGGCGACGGTTGCGGGCCGTGCATGTTCGGGTCGGAGGTGGCCACATTGGGCGGCCCATATGCGGGACCGCCGAACGGTCCCACCGAAAGGTCGGCGCACGGCAGCGGGTCGCCGGGCCGCGGCAGCCCGTCGGCCGGTGGCGTGTACGAGCACGGCGAACCCTTCAGCACACCGGGTCCGGGGTTCTCCGGGGTGCCCTCGATCACTGCGGGGCTCGGCGGCGGCGCGCCGTTTTCGAAACCCTGGGCGTTCGGGTCCGGGAAACGCCAGGCGGGCAGGCCAGCGTCGCGCCAGAACTTCTCTGGATCGATACCGCGCTTCTTGAAGGCGGCGTCAATGAACGGTTGTAGGATCTGGCCCGGTAGCAGGTTCACCAGCATGACCTTGAAGTAGGGACCGGAGGCCAACGCTTCGCCTAACGACGCCGCGAAACTCGCCACCGTGATCAGCGTTTCCTGTAAGTCGAACTGGCGCTCGCGCAGCACGTCGCTGACTACCCGTAGCTGTTCGAGGACGCGGTTCAGGTTGGGGTTGTCGTCGATCAGACCCTTGACCTGTTCGGAGAACGAACCGACCCGCTCCAACAGCATGCTGACCGCGTAGTTGCGCTCGTTGATGGCGCCGAGCAGCGTTTGCGCGTTTACCAATAGGTTCTTGATCTGCTCGCTGCGGCTGCCAAGGATGCCGGCGATCTTATTGGCGTTGGCCAGCAGTTGCTTGATGTCCTCGTCGCGCTTACCGATGGTGTCAGAGAAGCGGGCAACCCCGTCGAGCGCGGCGCTCAGATGGGGTGAGGTCTGATCAATCGTTTCCGACAACACATTGAGCGAGCGTTTGACGGTCTGAGTGTCCCAATCCGAGGCCGCCTTCGTCACGTCGAAGAATGCGTCATAGATCTGGTACGGCGTGGTGGTCTGCCCGAGCGGCAGCACCTGGTTTGCGCGCAGAGGTTCGGTGCCGCGCGGTTCGATCTCGATGTTGCGACGGCCCAGAATCGTGTCAGTGCGAATGGCGGCCCGGCTGTCCTTCCCGATTTGGGTGCCGCCCAGCGAATAACCGATGACAACCTTATCGCCGTCGATCCGCATGCTTTTGACGAGGCCCACGTCGACACCGGCGATGCGCACCTTATCGCCCTCGCCGATACCACCGGTGTCGGAGAACTGCGCATAGTAGGTGGGTTGCGCGAACAACATCGGTACGCTGGCAAAGCTCTGTCCCACGCCGATCACCAAAATCACGATGATGATCCCCATCAGTCCGTTCCGGACCCGATCCGACCCTTCGAGCGTCCTCATTGTGGCGTGCACCTACCCGATGGCTGGCTGAACAGCTTGACCGTGCGGACCGGCCCGCCGGGCTGCAACCCGTTGATTCTCAACGAGATGTCGCAAGAGTAGAAGTTGAAGAAGTCGCCGTAGATACCGCCACTGCGTCCGATGATCTTGAATGCGGTTGGCAGTCTGACGAGGATGTTGTTGAGTTCGTCACGCTGCTCTACCAGGGGCTGCTGAACCGCCTCCAGATAGCTGATCGTGCTCTGCAACAGCGGGCGATTGTCGGCGAGCAAATCGGCGACCGTCCCGGCCGCGTCGCTGATTCCGGCCACCGAAGTGGCAATCGGATCGGCGCGGTTCTTCAGCCCGGTGATCAATGTTTCGAAGTTCTGCACGGTCTCGTCGAACTGCCGTTGATGGCGCACGGTCGTGTCAAGCACGGTGTTGAGATTGCGGATCACCTCTCCGATAGCTTGGTCCCGGTCGGCCAACGCGGATGTCAGCGACGCGGTCTGGTCGAGGATGTCGTTGAGCGTGCCGCCCTGCCCCTGGAAGACGGTGATGATCGACTGGGCGATGCTGTTGACCTTTTCGGGATCGAGGGCTCGGAACACCGGCCGGAATCCGCCGATCAACGCGTCGAGATCGAGCGCGGGTTCGGTGCGCTCGATCGGTATGGTGGCACCGCCGGGCATCCGCCTGTCGCTGTCTCCCCGCTTGAGCTCCAGGTAGCGGTCGCCGATCAGGTTGAGATACCGCACCGACGCGGTCGTCCCCTCGAAAAGCGGCAGCGAGCGGTCGACGGCGAAGTCCACCTTCGCTTTCGATCCCCCGTCGATCAGCTCGACCCCGGAAACCTTGCCAACCTCGACGCCCGAGGCACGGACGAACTGCCCGGCACGCAGGCCACTCGCGTTGGAGAATATCGCCGTGTACCCGGTGGTGCGGTCGAAGCGCATCTGACCGAACACCACGACGATCATCGCCGTGAAGAGCAGCAGCACCAGAGAGAAGGCCCCGAGCTTGATGGCAGTACCGGTGATTTTCATGGGTTGATCGTGTACTCCCCCACCTGACGTCCCCAGACGTATTCGATCAGCAGCGGCTGGCCCAGTTCGAAATGGTTGTACGGCGCGTTCGACGCACCGGTATCCGCGACGAGGAGCGGCGCAGGGAACAGCTCGGGCGTGATGGGTTGCCAGCAGCCCGGCCGGCCCTCCGGGCCGCCCCGGGCGTTCACCCGCGGGAGGTTGTCCGGATAAACATATGGGTTACCGGCGCCCGCGATTGTGGACAGCGTTCTCAGGGAGTACCCGTTCCCGCCCAGTGAGGCTGCGAACCTGGGTTCGACGTCGTGGAAGTTTCGAATTGTGCAGAACAGCGCGGGACTGTACTCGTCGAGCAACTCCGATGTGATGACGAGATCCTCGGCGCCGCGGATCAGATACGGCCCGCTGCGCTCGAAGATATCGGCCCCAGTGTTGCCGAAACCGATCGACGCCATCAGCGCCTGGTCGATGTTGGCTTGCTGCTCGTTGAGCGTCTGGGCTGTGGTCACCGCGTTCTCCAACCCGTCGAATAGGTCGGGTGCCGCGTCGGCATAGACCTCGCCGAGGTCGGCGAGCAGCCGGGTGTCGCGGCGGAGCTCGGGCATCCGGGCGTTCACGTCGGTGAGGATCTCGTTGCCGTTGATGATCGACTGCCCGAACCGGTCGCCCAGCCCGTCGAGGGCCTCGGCTGTCGCGGCCAGCGTCTGGTTCAGCTTGATCGGGTCGACCTGCTCCGAGACAGAGACGACGGTTTCGAACAACGTGTTGAACTCGGTGGTGACTGACGTCACATCGATCACGTCCGACGACGTGATGCGTTGCTCGGTGGGGTTTTTCGGGCTCGAGAAGTTGACATATTTGTTGCCGAACACCGTCGTGGCGTCGATGCTGGCATCGACGTTCTTCGGAATCAGCTCGAGGTACCTGGGGTCGACTTCGAGGAGAATCTTCGCTCTCGGCTCACCACCGACGTCGACCACGTCGACAGCGCCGACTCTGCCGATCTCCACGCCGTTGTAGGTCACCTTCGCGCCGGGGTCCATCGACAGGCCGGCACGCCCCGACAACAGCGTGAGTTTCTCGCGCGGCAGCCACGGAACCTCCCCGCGGAACTGGAAATACACGAAGATCAACGCGCCGATCGCGAAGATGGTCAGGACGATCCCGGCCAGCTTGTAGGGCGGTGTGCGCGGATTGTTCAGGGGTGCGGTCATGGCGCTATACCGTCAGGTTGAAGTTGGGGTCGACGCCGTAAAGCGCCAACGAGGCGAACAGGACCACACAAACGATGGCCACCAGCGAAGCACGCATCGAGCGACCGACGGCCTCACCCACACCGACCGGACCGCCGCTGGCGAAGTAGCCGTAGTAGCAGTGGTTTAGCATCACGATGATCGAGATGATGACCGCCTGGATGAACGACCAGAACACGTCATCCGGACGCAGGAACGTGCGGAAGTAGTGGTCGTAGGTGCCGGTCGACTGGCCGTAGAACAACGTAGTAGTGACCTGCGCTGACAAGAAGCTCATGATGATCGCCATCGCGTACAGCGGGATGATGACGATGAACCCGGCCATGATTCGGGTCGAGACAAGATAAGAGATGGACTTGATTCCCATCACCTCGAGAGCGTCAATCTCCTCGCTGATGCGCATGGCGCCCAGCTCCGCGGTGGCACCGGCGCCGACCGTGGCGGCCAGCGCCTGACCCGCGACGACCGGTGCCGCGATACGCACGTTGATCAACGCGGCGAAGAAGCCGGTGAAGGCCTCGACACCGATGTTGCCGAGCGAGGCGAAGCCCTGGATCGCGACCAGCGACGAACCGGACAAGGTCACGAAGCCGACGATCGCGACCGTCCCGCCGATCACGGCCATCGCGCCCGTGCCCATGCCGATCTCGGCGATCAGACGCAGCGTCTCCCTGCGGTAGTAGCGCAGTGCGTGGCCGATCGACCCGACAGAGGTGATGACGAACCACGCGACGTGCCCGACGCTGTCGAGGAACCGCGCGGGTGCACTCGCGACGCTTTGGGCACGGCTGAACCCCCGCGGAAACCGAGAACGCAGGACCGTTGTCGTAGACACCTCAACTGCTCCCTGTTCCGAACCGGACGCCGATCGTGGTCAGGACCACGTTCACCGCGAACAGCGCAATGACGCAGAGCACCAGGGTCTCGTTCACCGCGGTGCCGACGCCCTTCGCGCCGCCGGCGACGGTCAGACCGCGATAACAGCCGACCAGACCGGCGATCAGGCCGAACGTCATGGCCTTGATGATCGAGATGAGGACCTCGGGCAGCCCGGTGATCAGCGTCAGAGTCGAGACGTAGGCACCGGCCGAGACGTTCTGAAGGTACACGCCGAAGATGAAGCCACCGACCAGGCCGACGGTGATCACCGCGCCGTTGAGCAGCAGGGCGACGAAGGTGGAGGCGACGACGCGGGGCACCACCAGGCGGTGGATCGGGTCGATGCCGAGGACCTCGAGCGCGTCGATCTCCTCGCGGATGGTTCGAGCCCCGAGGTCGGCGCAGATGGCGGTCGAGCCCGCCCCGGCGACCACGAGCACCGTCACCAGTGGCCCAAGCTGCGTGACGGCGCCGATGGCCGCCCCCGCACCGGAGACGTCCGCGGCGCCGAACTCGGCCAGCAGGATGTTGAGCGTGAAGATCAGGAGCACGGTCAACGGGATGGAGACCGCCAGCGTCGGCAGGAACGCGACCCGCATCAAAAACCAGCTCTGCAGGATGAACTCGCGCCACTGGAACGGCGGCTTGAGCAGTGCCTTACCGACGAGAACGCACATGCGCACGAAGCCGCCGACCGCCTCCAGGCCGGGTCTGACCTGATCGCGTACGTAACCGACAACGCCGGTCGACGCCGTCACCAGTGTGCTCCCGTGGCGCAACGGCGACTGTCGCGGTGCACCGGCAGCCCCTGTCGCACGACCCCTCCTTGCCCCGACCTGATTGTTGTTATCCCCGTCTCGCTACCAGTCGGTAGTAAGACAGACCACAGGAATGTACCCGATGCGATTCCCGCCGTGCAGGGCATCGGGCGGATTGTGCCCGTAACCGTTAGCAAACCCGATTCCGTTCTCTAATTCGGCTGTGGCGCAGCAGAAACCGTTCCCTCAGAGCTACTTTCAGCGGCGTCAGCCCGCCTGTCGGCCCCAAACCGCGCGCGCAGTTCGGTTTTCAGGACTTTGCCGGCGGGGTTGCGCGGCAACGCATCAACGACCTCGACGGCCTTCGGATGCTTGTACCGGGCGAGCCGTTCGTCGAGGAACGCGTCGAGCTCGCGCAGGTCAAGATCGGTCTGCTCGGCCGCGCCGAGGGCGACGACCGCGACGGGGACCTCGCCCCATTTCTCGTCCGGGCGCCCGATGACGGCGACCTCCGCGATCGCCGGGTGGGCGGCGAGCGCGTTCTCGACTTCGGCGCAGTAGATGTTCTCTCCGCCGGAGATGATCATGTCCTTCTTGCGGTCGACCACCCAGACGTAGCCCTCGTCCTGGCGGACGAGATCGCCGGAGTGAAACCACCCGCCAGCAAACGCTTCGGCGGTGGCCTGGGGGTTGTTCCAGTAGCCGGCCATGAGAGTCGGTGCGCGGTAGACGATCTCGCCGACCTGACCGATCGGCACATCGTTCATGTCCTCGTCGACCACACGCGCCGCGACGGTGGGGATCACCTTGCCGACCGATCCGAGTTTGCGGATCGCGTCCTCGCCCAACAGCATGCAGGTCACCGGCGACATCTCCGTCTGGCCGAAGGCGGCCAGGATCTGGGTGCCGGGGAAGGTCTCGGCCATCTGGCGCAGCAGGGTGTCCGACGCGGGCGCGGCGCCCCAGGACAACACCCGCAGCCGCAGCTGACGCGGCCGTGCCTTCTGCGCGGCGCACACCGCCTGCCACTGTGCGGGCACGAGGAAGATCCCAGTCACCTGCTCGGCTTCGAGGACGTCGAGCAGCTCATCCGGATTGAAGGCGCCCAACGGATAGATGACGGTCGGCCGGCCCAGCAGCAGGCCGGGGATCATGTTGCCGATGCCGGCGATGTGGAACATGGGCACGCCGATGAACCCGACGTCGTTGTTGATGTCGGCGCCGTTGGTGAACAGGAACGTCAGCGCCTGGCCGGCGATGTTGGTGTGGGTGAGCACCGCGCCTTTGGGCCGGCCCGTAGTGCCGGAGGTGTACATGATCAGCGCAGGGGAGTCGTTGGGGATGTCGACGACCGTCGCCGGCTCACCGGACTCGGCGATCAGGTCGTCGTAGCCGAGCACGTCGTTCTCGGTGGCGCCGCCGGCCACGATGACGGTGGTCAGCGTCGAGTCGATGTCGCGGACCGCGGTGGCGACGGTGGCCAGGACCGCCTCGGTGATGACGACCGTGGCTTGGCAGTCACTGACCAGGTACGCGATCTCGGGCGGGGTCATGCGGAAGTTGACCGGTACCGCGACCGCATCGAGCTTGTTGACCGCGAGGAACGCCTCGACGTACTCGGTGCGGTTGAGCATCAGGATCAGCACCCGGTCGCCGAAGCTCACCCCGCGGCGGCTCAACGCGCCGGCCAGCCCGTTCACCCGCTCGTCGAGCTCACGCCAGGTCGTGGTCTTGCCGAGGTGGCGCAAGGCGGTGGCGTCGGGCTGCATCAGCGCATGGCGGGCCAGCTGGTTCGTCCAGTTCTGCCTGCGGGCGAGGTACGGCTGTGTAGTGGGGTCGGGTTCCGGCGGGGGAAGGGAACTCACCTGCTGCTGCTCCATCGAATCTCGGGGGTTGCGCGCGTTTGACATTTGATCAAACATGGTGTTGCCCCGGTCACACTATGGCCTCGGCCGCTCGGGTACAAGCCCTCGTCATTTCCTCGTCGTTGATGGCCAGAACGCACCGGAGAACACAGTGAACGCACCCACCGCACGGCTTCCCAGGCCGCCGCGGGGAGTGCGGCGTGAACAACTGTCCGACGAGGTCGCGGCGCGTCTGCGCGCCGACATCATGACCGGCGTGCTGCGGCCGGGCACCTTCATCAGGCTCGACGAGACCGCCGCGGCGCTCGGAGTGAGCATCACCCCGGTGCGCGAGGCGCTGCGCACGCTGCGCGGTGAGGGCATGGTGCAGCTCGAACCGCACCGCGGCCACGTGGTGGTGCCGCTGTCACGCGCCGACGTCGAGGACATCTTCTGGCTGCAGGCTTCGATCGCGCGGGAGCTCGCGGCCACGTCCACCCAACGCATCACCACCGACGAGATCGACGAGTTGGACCGGCTCAACGACGACTTGGAGCTCGCCGTCTCACGCCACGACGTCGAGGAGATTGCTGCCGCGGAGTTCGTGTTCCACCGCGCGTTCAACCGCTCGAGCGGCCGGATCAAGCTGGCCTGGTTCCTTCTGCACGTCGCGCGCTATCTGCCCGGGCAGATCTACGCGGGCGACCCGCAGTGGGGGGTTTCGGCGGTGGCGACGCACCGCGAGCTCATCGCGGCGCTGCGCCGACGTGACGTCGACACCGTGGTCGCACTGACGGCCGGCGAGTTCACCGACGGGGCCCAGCGGCTGATCGCGCGCCTCGACGAGACGGGGTTGTGGAGCTGAGGCTCCAGGACGAGACTCGCCTTCGCAGACCGGCTGCCAGAGACCGGTCGTTGCAGACCGGCCCCACCCAGATCGGCGCCTTGCGCAGATCATCCGTCCACAGGAACCACCCGCTGCCCACCATTTAGACGAGTGCCCGCCTATCAGCAAAAATTCGCTGGCAGCGAATTTTTCGCTGCGAGGTGGGCACCTTGGCGAATGGTCGGCAGTCGATATGCCCGGCGGTGGCGAGCCGCCTGGGGACCGCCTGGGGATGACGCGCCCGGCGGGCCGGAACTGTCGGTGGCTCGCGGCACAGTCGTGGCCATGGCCAGCAAGCGGCACATCTACGGCGTCGAACTGCGGTACGTGCTGACGTTCCATCTGTCCCAGCACGGCCCGACGACGATTCCCGACTTGATCGACGCACTCGACTACTACAACTTCACACTCCCCGGACCGGAGCCCAAGTGGGTCTCCGACGCCTTGCGCTGGGAGATGGCACACGGCCGGGTGCGGCGGCTGCGGCGCGGACTTTACGGCCCGGGTGACACCCCGCGCTCGACCGCAGACCGGATTCGCAAGCGGGTGCTCGACCTGCGGGCCGAAGCCGACATGCTCGCGGGCCGCGACTTCGAGAAGTGGCTGGATGCGCTGCCCGATTGACGAAGCGGCGCTACTTGGAGGCCAGCTGTTCGGCGCGGGCCTTGAGGTTGTCGGCCAGGTAGTCCAGCGTGTCCCCGATCGCCTTCTTCACCATCTGCTTCGGGATGGGCAGCTTGGTCTCGACGTCGAGGTCGACGGTCAGCAGCGAGGTGGGGCCCATCGGAACCACCGAGAACTTCTGCTCCTGCTTGTCGAAATGATCGCCCTGCTGCAGCACCGTGAAGATCTGGTTCTCGCCCGGGTAGTAGACCGCGGTGATGAACGTGCCCGCCTGCCCCTGCACGACGACGTCGAGACGTAACTGGCTGGGCCGGCCGTCGTCGTACCGGGCCAGCACCCAGCACCCTTTGATCTCTTCGTTCCACTGGGGGTAGGCCTCGAAGTCGGCGACGATCCCCATGATCGCCTCGGCCGAGGCCGCCACCTCGACGGTTTTACTCACGAGCGGCATCCGACGAGCATATCGACTACTCCACGCGCGCCTTTTCCAGCAGCTCGCGGATCGACGCCGGGATCGGCACCGGCCGCCGACCGCCCCGGTCCACATAGACGTGCACCCAGTGCCCGACCGCCGCTGTCGGGCCGTCGTGCTGCCAGAGCCCTAACCGGTAGGTGACGCTGCTGGTGCCCAGCCGGGTGACCGCCAGGCCGACCGTCAGCGGTTCCGGGAACCGAAGCTCGGCCAGGTACCGGCACCCCGATTCGGCCACGACGCCGAGCCAGGGCACGGTCAGCGGGTCGATCCCGAGGCTGGTGTTGATCCAGCCGTTGATCGCCGAGTCGAACAGCGCGTAGTACACCGCGTTGTTGAGATGGCCGAACATGTCGTTGTCGGCCCACCTGGTGGTCACTGGCCAGTGCACGGGGAAGTCCGCGCTGGAGTGTGTCTGCTCGCTACCGGCCATGGCAGCAGTCTCGCAGTCAAGGCAGTCAGGTGCGTGTCGCCCGTCCCATGGCGAGCGGGTGGACGATCGCCGGCATGCCGCGCCAAACGACGTTCTGGGCCGAGACCGTGAAGCCGCTGGCGCGCAGGCGTCCGACGGTGCGCGGTTGCAGCCACGCAGCCGATTGCGGCTTTCCGCAAGGTTCGCTGCTCGACCTCATATCGGCGACTTCAGTCATGTCGCAAACGTAGGAGTGGGCATGTGGCGCACGCATCGCCCGATGCGGCCATCCTCTGCAGATGGCCCCTTTCGGCTACCTCAAAGGAGTCCGAGTCGCGCGGCTTCCGCGACGGCGGCATCAGCCACGCCACTGGATTGTCGACTCAGCAGACGTGACGGCAAGCTGTAGAGATGAGAATTCGCGGCGCCGTACTCGAACAAATCGGCCTGCCGAGGCCGTATGCGGAGTCGAAACCCTTGACTGTCGGTGAACTCGACCTCGCCACACCCGGCCCCGGGGAACTGCTGGTGCAGGTGGAGGCCGCGGGTCTGTGTCACTCCGACCTGTCGGTGGTCGACGGCAACCGTGTACGGCCCGTGCCCATGCTTCTCGGCCATGAGGCGGCCGGGATCGTCGAAAAGATCGGCGCCGGCGGGTCCGACCTGGAGGTCGGCGCCCGCGTGGTGATGACGTTCCTGCCTCGGTGCGGTGAGTGTCCGGCGTGTGCGACGGACGGTCTCACGCCCTGCGAGCCGGGTTCGGCGGCCAACGGGGCAGGCACGCTGATGACCGGTGAGCGCCGGTTGTCGCGCGACGGCGAACCCGTCCATCACCATCTCGGCGTCTCCGGTTTCGCAACCCACGCAGTCGTCGACCGCCGTTCGGTCGTGCCGGTGCCCGACGACGTGCCCGCGGCGGTGGCGTCGCTGCTGGGCTGCGCGGTGCTGACCGGGGGCGGTGCGGTGATCAACGCCGGCCGACCGCGAGCGGGCGACACCGTGGCCGTCGTCGGCCTCGGCGGCGTCGGGATGGCCGCGGTACTCACCGCACTGGCTGCCGACGACGTCCGTGTGGTCGGCGTCGACCAGCTGCCCGACAAACTCGAGCGGGCCCGCGGCCTCGGAGTGCACGAGGCCTACACCCCGGAAGATGCTCAGGACAAGGGGTTCAAAGCGGCCGTCGTGATCGAGGCCGTCGGTCATCCCAGCGCCCTGGAGACCGCGGTGGAGCTCACCGCCGCGGGCGGGCGTACTGTGACGGTCGGCCTGCCTCCACCCGATGCGCGGGTGTCGTTGTCGCCCTTGGGTTTTGTCGCCGAGGGACGCTCGCTGATCGGCAGCTACCTCGGTTCGGCGGTCCCCTCCCGCGAGATCCCCCACTTCGTCGAATTGTGGCGTGCGGGACGGTTGCCGGTCGAGTCGCTGGTGTCGTCGACGATCACGCTCGACGAAATCAACTCCGCCATGGACGAACTGGCCGATGGCCGCGCCGTGCGTCAGGTCATCCGCTTCGGGTAGAGGTCAGAACCAGCGCTCGTGCATGTCCAGCGTGGTGCGGTCCAGGCTGGCGAGAAGGTCGAGTTGCGGTGCGGTCTTGGGTAGTTCGTAGCGAAAGAAGTAGCGGGCGGCTTGACGCTTGCCGTCATAGAAGTCTCCGCTGTGATCGTGCGCGGCGATCTCCTGCTGCAGCCACATCCAGGCGACGACGATGTGGCCGAACGCCTCGAGGTAGATCACGCTGTTGGCCATCGCGGCCTCGACGTCGCCGGAGCCGAACATCTCGGCGGTGACGGCGGTGAGGCGCTGCAATGCGGCATCCAACAGACTTGCGTGTTCGGTGATCCGGCCGCCGAGCGGGCCGGCCTCGGCAACCGTCGCTCCGATGGCCGCACCCAGCGCCGCCAGCCCGGCACCCCCGCGCGCAGGGACCTTGCGGCCCAACAGGTCCAGGCTCTGGATGCCGTGTGTCCCTTCGTGGATCGGGTTGAGCCGGTTGTCGCGGTAGTGCTGCTCGACGTCGTATTCGCGGGTGTAGCCGTAGCCACCGTGCACCTGGATCGCCAGGCTGTTGGCCTCCAGACACCATTGCGAGGGCCAACTCTTGCCGACCGGTGTCAGCATCTCGAGCAGCAACGTGGTGCTGTCGCGCTCCTCATCGGAGGCCGCGCTGTGCTGGAGGTCGACGAGCTTGGCGCAGTACAGCAGCAACGCCAACCCCCCTTCGGCATAGGCCTTCTGGGCCAGCAGCATTCGCTTGACATCGGCGTGCTCGATGATCGGCACCTGGGGTGTCGACGGGTCCTTGTCGCTGACCGGTCGTCCCTGTGGGCGCTCGCGGGCGTACTGAACCGACTTGAGATAGCCGGTGTAACCGAGCGCCACCGCACCCATCCCGACGCCGAGGCGCGCCTCGTTCATCATCGTGAACATGTAGGCGATCCCGCGGTGCGGCTCACCGACGAGGTATCCGACCGCACCCGGCTTCCCGCCGGGTGTGTACGCGCCCTCGCCGAGGTTGAGCACCGTGTTCGTGATGCCACGTTGACCCATCTTGTGGTTCAGCCCGGCCAGGACGACGTCATTGCGCTCGCCGATCGCGCCGTCGGCACCGGGCAGGTACTTGGGCACGATGAACAGCGAGATGCCCTTGGTTCCCGGTGGCCCGCCGGGGATCTTGGCGAGCACCAGGTTGACGATGTTGTCGGTCAGTTCGTGTTCGGCGCCCGAGATCCACATCTTCGATCCGAACAGCCGGTAGGTGCCGTCGTCGGTCGGTTCTGCGCGGGTGACGATGTCGGCCAGCGACGAACCCGCCTGGGTTTCCGACAACGCCATGGTGCCCGAGAACCGCCCGGCCAGCATCGGTTTGACGAACTCCTCGACCTGCTCGTCGGTGCCGAAGCGGGCCAGCAGGTTGGCGTTGGCCATCGTCAGCATCAGATAGCCCGTCGTGCTCAGGTTGGCCGCCGAAAACCAGGCGAAGGCGGCCTGCGCCACGGTCGCGGGCAGCTGCGCGCCGCCGAGACGGTGTTCCATCGACATCGCGATGAGGTCGGCCTCGGCGAACGCATCCCAGGCCTCCTTGACCTCGGGGATGACGGTCACCTTCTCGCCGTCGAAGGTCGGCTCGTTGGCATCGCTCTTCTTGTTGTGCGGCGCGAAGTACCGCGTCGCCAATTGCTCGCAGAGCTCCAGCACCGCGTCGAAGGTCTCGCGCGAGTGTTCGCCGAACCGCTCGCGCTCGGTCAACTCCTCGACCTTCAACCACTCATACAGCAGGAAGTCGAGGTCGCGGCGCGACAGCAGCAGTGACTTCACGGTGCGGTCGCGGTGTCGGGTTCCCCGGGCAATGCGTCGACCTCGATGCCCAGCGGCGACTCGGTGCGCACGGTCTCGTCACGGATCAGACCGCGCAGCAGCGCCGTGCTGAACTCGACCGCGATCTCCTGTGCGGTGCGCCTGCCGTGCGGCCGCAGCCAGCGGTAGGCGCCCAGTGTCATGCCGATGTAGCCGAGCGCAAGGACGTGCGAATCGCAGTCGTAGAACTCGCCGCTGGCGATGCCACGGTCGATGACGTCGCGCACGTGTTCGTAGACCTGCGTCTCCTTCTCCCGGATATAGGCCACCTGGTCTTCGGTGAACCACTCGCCGATGTAGGGGCCCTCCTGGAAGTAGACGGCAGCGCGTTCGATATCGCTGGCGATGCCGACGAGCAGCCGGCGGGTGAAGTGGTAGATCGTTTCGCGCGCGGACGCCGACGGGTCGTCGTGCAGCGCGTCAACGGTGAAGTCGGCGGCACCCTTGTAGATGTCGTAGAGGATCAGCGACTTGCTGGCGTAGTAGTGGTAGACGGTCGCCTTGTTCAGGCCGACCGCGTCGGCGACGTCGTCCATCCGGGTGCCGTGGTAGCCGCGCGCGGCGAAGAGCTTGGTCGCGACGGCCAACAACTCGTCGCGACGGGTCCTCCCGTTCGGGGTGGCGGCGTCCGCAGAGGGCATGGCGACTCACTATATGCAGGCCGGAACCTCGTCCGGGTGTCAATCAACTGGTTGGAAGTGTAGGTGTTGGGGGTGTCGCCGGCCGCACGGCGGGTCTAGACTTCGGTCATTACCGGCCCGTACTCGAGAGGTGACCCCATGGATCCGAATCCGGACTATGACGCGAGCGACGAGCTGGAGTACGGCGTGAACTGGTTCGCGTGGATTCTTCGCGGGGTGTACCCGCCGCCTGCTTATCCGCCGGTTTAACCCGTCAACTGCCAGCGGTGCACACCCGCGCCCTGGGCGTAGGACAGATGTCCGCCGAGCGCGCCGCCCACTGAGACCGCGGTCAACCCGAGCACGCTGAACGTGCGCGCCGCACCCACCTTGCCGCGCTTGTACTTCCGATAAGCCACCCAGAACGCCACTGCCGCGACCGTGTTGCCCGCCGCGTGCAGGAGGCCGACTCGCCTCTGCCGCGTCCCCAGCGTGGGAAACTCCGCCAGCCCGGCCAGCACTGCGGGCGGTGTCGCGGCCAGCCCGATCGCGATCAGCTGCGGCGCGGCGTCGCGGTCCTTGAACAGTAGATCCAGCACCATCGACGACATCCACGCGCCGATCGGCAGGGTGACCATCAGCGGATGTGTGGGGTGACCCAGCCACGAGCCGCGCAGTCCCCGTGCCAACGCGCCGTCACCGAGCATCCGGTCGACAGCATCGGCCGTCCGGTCCGCGACCGCGTCGAGTGAGTCGGCCGATTCGGGCATCTGAAGAAGCGCGTGCATGTCCATGCCGTCCGGTTACCCGACCGGCACCGGCTGAATCGCCCGCTGTTAGGCAGCGCGCGGCAGCGTGCGCAGCGCCGTGCGGATCGCGAGGTAGATCACCGACGAGGTGATCACGAAGATCGGCCACCCCATCGCGACACGGGCCACCGCGAGCAGTCCCTCCCGGTCGGTGTCGTAGAGGTAGTACTGCACCAGAAAGCGCGACCACGACGACGTGGCCATCACCGCGGTGGCGATGTCAAAAGCCAGGCGCACCCGTGGGACCTGCCGCCAGGCACTGTCGCGTCCGGTGATCCACGCCCACACGACTCCGACCAGCGGACGCCGCACCACCAACGACGTGGTGAACGCGATCGCCAGACCGAGGTACATCCAGATCCCCGGCAGATAGAAGTCCTTGGCGCGGCCGGTGATCAAGGCCACGACCGCGCAGACCGCCACCCCGGCGAAGCCGAACAGGGCGGGCCGTATCGAACCTCGTTGCAGCAGTTGCGCGATCGCCACGAGGGCCGCGGCGCCCACGGCGGCTCCGGTGGCCACCAGGAGGCCCAGCGTCGGCGACGATACCGCGAACACCGCGACCGGCAGCGCGGAGTAGACCAGTCCGCGCACGCCGCCCGCACGGGCCAGCAGGACCTCGACCGGCGAACGTCGCTCCGTCACCCGCTTGAGCTTACGGCTCGCAGGTAGCGCTAGAGCGCCTTGAGTTCCTCGATCACCGAGGTGACCGACTTCTTGGCGTCGCCGAACAGCATCGAGGTCTGGTCGAGGAAGAACAACGGGTTCTCGATGCCCGCGTAGCCCGCGTTCATCGACCGCTTTAGCACGATCACCGAACGCGACTCGTCGACGTTGAGGATCGGCATGCCGTGAATCGGGCTCGACGGGTCGTTACGCGCGGCCGGATTGGTGACGTCGTTGGCGCCGATGACCAAAGTGACGTCGGTGCGGCCGAATTCGCCGTTGACGTCGTCCATCTCCTTCATCGAGTCGTACTCGACGTCGGCCTCGGCCAGCAGCACGTTCATGTGCCCGGGCATACGGCCCGCGACGGGATGGATGGCGTACTTCACCTCGACGCCTTTGCTTTCCAACAAGTCGGCCATCTCTTTGACGGTGTGCTGGGCCTGCGCGACGGCCAGCCCGTAACCGGGGACGACGATCACCTGGTTGGCGTAGGCCATCTGGATCGCGGCGTCCGCGGCGGAGGTGGCCTTGACCGTGCCCTGGTCGCCCCCCGGCCCGGCCACCGCCTCGGCGCCGCCGCCGAAGGAGCCGAACACGATCGCCGGAATCGACCGGTTCATCGCCACGGCCATCAGGTTGGTCAGGATCGAACCCGATGCGCCGACGATCATGCCCGCCACGATCATCGCGGTGTTGTCCAGCGCCAGACCCGCTGCGGCCGCGGACAATCCAGTCAGCGCGTTGAGCAACGAGATGACGACCGGCATGTCCGCGCCGCCGATAGGGAACACCACGAACAGGCCCATCAGGCCGGCGAACACCAGGACCAGAGCGATCGCCCACCCGGGGCTACCGGTTCCGGCGTTGAGCCCGATGTAGATCGCGGCGGCGGTCGCACCGAGCAGCAGCACGACGTTGGCGGCCTGAAACACCTTCGCGGAAGCGACAAGTCGCTTCTCGACGTTCTTGGGGATCGACTCCTGCAGTTTGAGGAACGCCACCAGCGAACCCCAGAACGACACCGACCCGATGATCGCGGCCAGCAGCGACCCCGCCACCAACGCCACCGTCGGATGCTGGTCGGGCGTGAAATGCGCGAAGCCATCGGTCTCGATGAATTCCGCCCACGCGATCAACGCGACCGTGCCCCCGCCGACGCCGTTGAACAGCGCCACCAACTGCGGCATCGCGGTCATCTTGGTCTTCTTGGCCGGTGGCACACCGAGAATCACGCCGAGCGCCAATCCGGCCGCGATCAGCACCCAGTTGATCGGCGCGGTGTCGCGCACCTTGATCAGCGTGGCGATCACGGCGATGGCCATACCGGTGGCCGCGATCCAGTTGCCCCGCACCGCGGTTTTGGGTCCGGTCAGCCCGGACAGGCCGAGGATGAACAGCGAGAACGCGACGATATAGAGGACGGTGACCAGATAGTTCACTTGTCAGCCGCCTCAACAGCTTTGGGCTCGGTGTTCTGGGCGGGCCGTCGCCCTTTGAACATCCCCAGCATCCGGTCGGTGACCAGGAAGCCGCCGATCACGTTGAGCGTGCCGAAGATCAGCGCCACGAAGGCGATCGTCCGCACACCCCATGGCGCGTCTGCGGGCAGATCGCCCAGCACGATCAGCGCACCGAGCACCACGATGCCGTGGATTGCGTTGGTGCCCGACATCAGCGGTGTGTGCAAGGTGTTGGGCACCTTGGAGATCACGGCGAACCCGACGAACCCGGCGAGCACCAGGATCGCGAGATTGGCCAGCAGGTTGTCGTACATCAGTTTTCTCCCCGGGTGACGCAGGAGGCCGCCACCACCTCGTCATCGAAATCGGGCATGAGCTTGCCGTCGCTGATCAGTAGCTCCAGCAGCGAGGTCAGGTTCTTCGAGTACAGCTCGCTGGCGTGTTCGGGCATGGTGGCCGGAAGGTTCAGCGGTGAGGCGATCGTGACGCCATGGCGGACCACGGTCTGCCCCGGCTCGGTGAGCTCGCAGTTGCCGCCCGTCTCGCCGGCGAGGTCGACGACCACGCTGCCCGGCTTCATCCCCTCGACCGCGGCGGCGGTCACCAGTCGGGGCGCCGGCCTGCCGGGCACCAGCGCGGTGGTGATCACGACGTCGAAGCCGGTGATCGCCTGCTCCAGTTCCTTCTGCTGTTGTGCGCGTTCCTCGTCGGAGAGCTCGCGGGCATAGCCGCCCTCCCCGGCCGCCTCGATGCCCAGCTCGAGCCACTGCGCGCCGACCGAGCGGACCTGATCGGCCACCTCGGGGCGCACGTCGTAGCCGGTGGTGCGCGCGCCGAGCCGCTTGGCGGTGGCCAGCGCCTGCAGCCCCGCCACGCCGACGCCGAGCACCAGCACCGACGCCGGTTTCACGGTGCCTGCGGCCGTGGTGAGCATCGGGAAGAACCGCGTCGACTCCGAAGCCGCCAGCAGCACGGCCTTGTAGCCCGCAACGTTGGCCTGTGACGACAGCGCGTCCATCACCTGGGCGCGCGAGATGCGCGGGATCGCCTCGACGGCGAAGGCCTGCACCCCTGCGGCCTTCAGGGCGGCGATCTGGTTGTCGTCGTTGCGTGGGGCGAGGAAACCGATCAGCGTCTGCCCGCTCGTGAGCTTGGCGACCTCTTCGGCGGTCGGTGGCGCAACTTTGACCACGACGTCGGTGCTCCATGCGTCACCGATCGTCGCGCCCGCTGCGGTGTAGAGGTCGTCGGGCAGAAGGGCCCGCTCGCCCGCGCCGGACTCCACGATGACGGCCACACCGCTCTTCACCAGCGACGCGACGGCCTTCGGCACCAACGCGACGCGGCGCTCGTCGGCTTCTGATTCGCGTACCACCCCAACCGTCGGGGCCGCCCCGGCGGCGACATCAGCATGCGTCTGCTCTGTCATGACGGAACACCTTAACCGCTACCGCTGGTCACATCTAAATCGGTACGGTCAGTCGCGGATTTCCACCGGCACGGCGCACCGGAAACGGCGCCGGCGCGAATTAACATCCCGAAGGTGCCGGAAGCGTCGTTGCCGAAGTCCCGTAATCGCCGACGCGCACGGCTGGCCGACATCGCCACGGTGCTGATCATCCTGGTCGTCTACATCACGTCGCTGGTCGGTTATCACTATCTCTCCGGCGAGCCCGTCTCCTTGGGTCCTCCTGACCTCGGAGACAGCGGAGACAACATCGTCCAGGTCACCCTGTCGGAACTGCACACGGTCGCCAATCAGATCGACGTCGAGGTCGTGGTCTTCCCGTCGGACAACCACATGAACGACGACCTCAACGTGGTCAACACCGATATCGCGGTGCGGCTGTTCATCAACGAGATCAACATCGACATCGACGACCTGCAGACGCCGAAGGGCCAGTTGCCTGCCCAGATCAGCGCCACGCTGTCCGCGAAGGGCGACCCGGACAAGTGGCCTTTCGACTCGTACACGGTCGGCGCTCTGGGAGCCGACATCATCGTCGGAAGCGGTGACGACCGCACGTTCGAGCCCGCTCGGGTGGTGGTGACCGGCGGACTCGACGGGTGGGACATCACCAGCACGCGAAGCGGGCCGGCCACCCAGTCGGCTGACGACGGCGACTACGAGACGGTGACGTTGAAGCGCGCGAAGGGACCGCTCGCCTTCGATGTGGGCCTGTGCCTGGTGTTGATAACCCTGCCCGCGCTGGCTCTCTTCGTGTCGATCGAGATGCTGCGCGGGCGGCGCAACTTCCTCCCGCCCTTCGGCACGTGGTACGCCGCGTCGCTCTTCGCGATCATTCCTATCCGCAACTTCATGCCCGGCGCGCCGCCGCCGGGCGCGTGGATCGATCAGATCCTGGTGCTGTGGGTGCTGCTCGCGTTGACCGGGGCGATGGTGCTGTACTTCGCCGCCTGGTGGCGACGCAGCGACTGACGGCGCGGTAGCCGCCGGCCGGGCCCGCCTATGGTGGTCTCGACCAGTACAACCACGGGAGGCCATCGGATGGCTGTCGACCGGCTGCTGCCCACCCCGGACGCCGATGATTTGATCGCGCTGACCCGCGACATCGCCGACAAGGTGCTCGACCCGATCGTCGACGATTACGAGAAGGCTGAACGCTATCCCGAAGGCGTGATGGCGCAACTGGGTGCGGCCGGACTGCTGAGCCTGCCCCAGCCAGAGGAGTGGGGCGGTGGTGGGGTTCCCTACGAGATCTACCTCCAGGTGCTCGAGGAGTTGGCGGCCCGGTGGGCGGCCGTCGCGGTGGCGGTCAGCGTGCACAGCCTGTCGTCGCATCCCCTGCTGATGTTCGGCGCCGAAGAGCAGAAGCGGCGCTGGCTGCCCGGCATGTTGTCGGGTGAGCAGATCGGGGCCTACAGCCTGTCGGAGCCGCAGGCCGGTTCGGACGCAGCGGCGTTGCGCTGCGCGGCTGCCAAAGCCGAAGACGGCTATGTCATCAACGGCTCCAAGTCGTGGATCACCCACGGCGGGCGTGCCGATTTCTACACGTTGTTCGCGCGCACGGGCGAGGGCTCGAAGGGCATTTCGTGTTTCCTGGTGCCCGGTGACTTGCCCGGACTGAGCTTCGGCAAGCCCGAGGAGAAGATGGGCCTGCAGGCGATCCCGACCACCTCAGCGTTCTACTCCGACGCCCACATCGACGCGGACCGGCTGATCGGCGCCGAGGGCCAAGGCCTGCAGATCGCCTTCTCCGCACTGGATTCCGGGCGGCTGGGCATCGCCGCGGTCGCCACCGGGCTGGCCCAGGCCGCGCTCGACGAGGCGGTCGCCTACGCCAACGAGCGAACGACGTTCGGGCGCAGGATCATCGACCATCAGGGCCTCGGCTTCCTGGTGGCCGACATGGCCGCCGCGGTCGCCAGTGCGCGGGCTACGTACCTGGACGCCGCGCGTCGACGCGATCAGGGCCGGCCGTACTCACAGCAAGCCAGCGTCGCCAAGCTGATCGCCACCGACGCCGCTATGCAGGTGACCACCGACGCGGTGCAGGTGTTCGGCGGTGCCGGTTACACCCGCGACTACCGCGTCGAGCGGTACATGCGGGAGGCGAAGATCACCCAGATATTCGAGGGCACCAACCAGATTCAGCGCCTCGTCATCGCCCGCGGCCTCACGTCCTGATCTCGGCCGGTTCACCGAGCGACGGTTCGGGCGGCGAGGTAACCGTGACCTGCGTGCCGTAGCCCTGTTCCGAATTCACCCGCATTGACCCGCCCATGGCGTCGAACCGGACCAGCAGTGAGCCCAGGCCGATATGACCGTCGGCGACGTACTGCTCGATGATCGCCGGGTCGAACCCCTTGCCGTCGTCGGAGACCGTCAGCACGACTCGGTCCCCTCGCCGCGTCAGTCCCACCCGCACCGTTGTCGCGTCGGCGTGCTTGTGGATGTTGGCCAGCAGTTCGCGAGCCGCCCGATAGAGCAACTGCTGCGAGTCGGGCTTGCCCACATCGTCGAGGTCCGCCTCGATCTCGTAGTGACCGCGGGATTCGAACTGTCGCAACAGCTCTCGTAGCGCTGGAGTGAGACCCAGCTGGGCCAGCACTTGAGGGTGCAATTGGGTCACCGTCGAGCGCAGCGCCGCGGCGGTCTGCTGCAACGCCTCGCGAACCGCTTCCAACGCGGGATCGTCGTTGTGTTCCTGAAGTTCGTCGAGTTCGAGGCGCGCGGCGAGCAGTGTCTGCAGCGGTCCGTCGTGGAGATTCTCGGCGACCTCCCGGTTGTGGCGCTCGTCGGCCTGCATCGCCTCGGAGACCAGTTGGCGCCGCACCGCCTGCAGCTTCGCCACCCGGGCCTGGCGACGGACCAGCACGACGCACAGTGCGGTCATCGCCACCGCGCCCCACACCAGGAAGCCGAACTGGGTGTAGACGACATCGGGCAACCCGACCGAGTCGTCGCGTTTTGAGTACACCACCCAGGCCCCGAGATAGGCCGTCGCCGTGCCGATTCCGAGCAGCGCGGTCAGCATGGGTCGGTCCTGGAACGCGACCGCGATGGGCAGCAGGAAGAAGACGGGGAGCAGCGCGGCGGTGGCGCCACCGGAGACCAGGCACAGCACCAGGATCATCAGGACGTCGACGCCGGTGGACGCCCAGCCTCCCCA
Organism: Mycobacterium sp. 852002-51152_SCH6134967; assembly: GCF_001667105.1. NCBI lineage: Bacteria > Bacillati > Actinomycetota > Actinomycetes > Mycobacteriales > Mycobacteriaceae > Mycobacterium > Mycobacterium sp. 852002-51152_SCH6134967. Next base: position 105,463 of record NZ_LZIK01000019.1, read on the forward strand.
CCAGGGCACCGGGCCGCGCAACACCGCGACGAGCCACAGCACGGCCGCCACCGCCCATATCCCGAGCACCACCGCGTACAGCCCGGGAAGCCAGTGGTCGACCTCCCAGATCAGCACCAGCACAGCGATCAGCGCGAGCAGCGGCAGCCGCAGCACCGCGGAAACGCGCACGGGCTCCGCAGCGAAGAAGCCCGCGATCCGGTCCACCACGACGGCGTCAGTCCAGCAGCTTGCGGCGCATCGCCTCGGCGACGGCCGCGCCACGGTCGTTGACGCCGAGCTTCTCGTAAAGCCGCTGCACGTGGGTCTTCACCGTCGATGGCGCCAGGAACAGCTGCTTGGCCATCGCCGGGATGCTGGTCCCGGACGCGATCAGCCGGAGCACCTCGCGTTCCCTCGGGCTCAGCGTCGGGCCGTTGGGTTCGGAGCGCTTGCGGATCTCACCGGCCAGGCCGGCGGCCAGGCTCGGTGCGACGACATCTCGTCCCTTGGCGCAATCGAGTACTGCGTTGACGAGCTCCGCCCTAGTGGATTCCTTGGGCAGGAATCCCGCCGCGCCGTTCTGCAGTGCCTGATACACGATCGCGGACTCGTCGTGCGCGGAGACGAGCAGCACCCGGGTGGGCAGCTCGTCCCGTATGACAGCGGCCGCCACCTCGGACCCGTCGATGCCCGGCATCCGGTAGTCCAGCAGGGCCACCTGCGGGGAATGCTCGCGGATGGCCTGGAGCGCGGTCGCTCCGTCGTCGGCCTCGGCAACCACCTCGATCTGGCCGCTGGAGACCAGCGCGCGGACCACCCCGTCGCGAAACATCGGATGGTCGTCACCCACCACCACCCGGATCTTGTCACCGGCCGTGCTGCTCACCACGCGATCAGCTTGGCATAGCGGCGCGTTCACTTCCCCCATTTGGGGGACACGAGATTCATCCGGTTCGACCGCCGTTCGCCGGACATACAACGGGCCCGCGCTGCAGCACTCTCGAGTCATCGCCGGAATTACCCGGTCGGCCAGACCAAAAAGCAAGAACCAAAGGAGAATTCGAAATGAACACTAACACCACTCGCCGCTTCGCCCGCGTCGTCGCGCTGCCGGTCCTCGGGGCCGGAATCCTCGCCGGGGCACTCGGTTTCGCCGGAGCCGCCAGCGCGGGTACCTACACCCCCGACAACACCCCGCGGCCGGGCATCGTCGCCACGCCGAACGTCCACGCTCCTGGAGTCCAGTCGGGAACGCACGGCCACCGGATCGACCATATCGAGGTGGAGCAGCCGACCTGGCACCGCTGAGGCGCAACGAGCGAAGCGGGGGCACCCTACCGGTGCCCCCGCTTTCTCGTGTCAGGTCAGACCGAGGTCAGGACCTCGGCGGTCTGCAGCGCCTGGCCCACGCCGGAGACGATCGAGGCCAACCGGATCGCCTCGAAGATGACCGTGCGTGACACGTCAGCGTCGCGCAGGGTCTTCTCGTGCGCTGCGACGCAATGGCCGCATCCGTTCATCGCCGACACCGCCAGCGACCACAGCTCGAAATCCTCCTTGGCGACACCGGGATTGCCGATGATGTTCATCCGCAGCCCGGCCCGCAGGTCGTCATAGGCGCCGTCGAGCTGGCCCTTGGTGCGGTAGAAGACGTTGTTCATCCCCATGATCGCGGCCGCCCCGAGGGCGGCGTTGTAGGCCTCCTGGCTCAGGATGTCCAGAGCGTCCTCGGCGATCTCACGCAGCAGTCGCTCGTTTTTGGTCGCCGCGGCGGTCGCCACCAGGGCGCCCCACAACTGCTCCTCGGACAGCTCGGTCGTCTTGACGATGCTGCCGAAGTTGAGCTTCAGGTCCTTGGCGTACTCCGGAAGCGCTTCCTTGATGCTGTCGATGCTCATGGTTACACCGCCTCTGCCAGCAGCTCGGCCGGCTTGATCGTGGGATCACCCTTCTTCCAGTTGCAGGCGCACAGCTCGTCGGACTGCAGCGCGTCGAGCACACGCAGCACCTCCTCGACGTTGCGGCCCACGGATCCTGCCGTCACCGACACGAACTGGATCTCGTTGTTCGGGTCGATGATGAACGTCGCCCGGTCGGCCACGCCGTCGGCGTTGAGCACACCGGTCGCCAGCGACAACTCGCGCTTGAGGTCCGAAGCCATCGGGAACGGCAGCTTCTTGAGGTCCTCGTGCTGAGCGCGCCACTGGAAGTGGACGAACTCGTTGTCGACGGACACGCCGATGACCTTCGCGTCGCGGTCCTCGAAGTCGTCGTTGAGCTTGCCGAACGTGGCGATCTCCGTCGGGCACACAAAGGTGAAGTCCTTCGGCCAGAAGAAGACGATCCGCCACTTGCCCTCGTGGTCCTCGCTGGTCACGCGGGTGAAATAGTCATCGGGCTGCTTGGCATCGACCTCGGAGAGGTCACCGCCGACCACCGCCGCCATGTCGTACCTGGGGAACTGGTCACCGATTGTCAACAATGCCATTCGCGAGCACCATCCTTATCGCTTAGTTTGGATTCAGTCCAGATTACGTATTCGATACTCGGCCTTTCTCGGTGCGAAGGCAAGCTAAACGAACGTGATTGTGGCCACACCGGCGCCGTGAAATAGGTTCGCTGTCAGCGTATTTCGGGGTCCATCGGGACGGAGGCATCGCAGAGTGCGCGAACCCTCGCGCCAGCGACGTTGCTACGGTCGATGGATGTCGAACATCTCCGAGAACGACCGCATCGAGGACGTCACGCCCGGCGACATCGTCCTCGTCGACCGCGGCGCCGAACCCGTCCCGTCCAAGGTGGTGCATAAGGACGTCAACGACGGCACGGCCGTCATCACCTACGAGCTCGACGACGGTACGACGTTCCAGGTCGAATACGCAGCGGGCACCCGGGTGACCCGCAGCCTGGAGGCCAAGTGGGAGTCCGAGCAAAGCCCGACGCAGCACAAACCCGTCTGAGGAGGTGACATATCGTGGCGGGCATGGACTTCGCGATGTCGGCCAAGGCTCAGGACTACCACCAGCGCCTGGGCGAATTCATGACGGAATTCGTCTTCCCCGCCGAAGCCGAGTACCACCGCTACCGCGAAGAGGCCGGTCCCAAGGACCACACCGTTCCGCCGATCGTCGAGGACCTCAAGAAGCTCGCCAAGGAACGCGGGCTGTGGAATCTGTTCCTGCCCGCCGAGTCGGGTCTGAGCAACCTCGAGTACGCGCAGCTTGCCGAGCTGACCGGTTGGAGCATGGAGATCGCGCCCGAGGTCACCAACTGCGCGGCCCCCGACACCGGCAACATGGAGACACTGCACCTGTTCGCCAATGAGCAGCAGCGCAAGCAATGGCTCGAACCGCTGCTGGCCGGCGAGATCCGCAGCGCCTTCGCGATGACCGAACCCGCGGTCGCCTCCAGCGACGCCCGCAACATCGAGACCACGATGCTGCGCGACGGCGACGACTACGTCATCAACGGTCGCAAGTGGTGGATCACCGGCGCGGCCGATCCGCGCTGCAAGATCATGATCGTGATGGGCCGCACGAATCCGGATGCGGCCAGCCACCAGCAGCAGTCGATGATCCTCGTGCCGACCGACACCCCGGGCGTCGACATCCAACGTTCGCTTCCGGTGTTCGGCTACCAAGACCAGCACGGGCATTGCGAGATCGTCTTCGACAACGCGAGGGTGCCGGCCGAGAACCTGCTCCACGAAGAGGGCAGCGGGTTCGCGATCGCCCAGGCCCGCCTCGGCCCGGGGCGTATCCACCACTGCATGCGCGCGATCGGCGCGGCCGAGCGGGCGCTGGCGTTGATGATCGACCGTGTGCAGAACCGCGTGGCGTTCGGCAAGCCGCTGTCCGAGCAGGGGGTGGTGCGCGAGTCGATCGCCAAGTCGCGCAACCAGATCGACCAGGCCCGCCTGCTGTGCCACAAGGCGGCGTGGACCATCGACGAGCAGGGCAATAAGAGCAAGGACGCGCAGGTGCTGGTCGCCCAGATCAAGGCGGTCGCCCCGCAGATGGCGTGTGACGTCATCGACCGTGCGATCCAGGTGCACGGCGGTATGGGGATCTGTGACGACGTGCCCCTGGCCCGGCTGTACGCCTGGCACCGCGCGATGCGGCTGTTCGACGGGCCGGACGAGGTGCATATGCGGACCATCGCCCGCGCCGAACTCGGCAGGGAGAAAAGCGCTTTCGCGACGGCGGCGAGCCGCCAATCGGGTCCCGCGGCGAGCCGCCAATCGGGTCCCGCGGCGGCCGGAGGCGCGGCGGTGGCCGGAGGCGCGGCGGTGGCCGGAGGAGCCGGATAGGTGGCGGGCAACCCCGACGCCCTGTCAGGGGCGTGGAACTTCCGCGACATCTCGGAGGAGACCGGTATCAGACCCGGGCAGTTCTTCCGGTCCAGCGAGCTGAGCGGTCTGGACGAGGTGGGCCGCGAGCTGTTGCGCCGGTTGAACATCACCGATGTCGCCGACCTGCGCTCGGATCGTGAGGTCGAGCGGCGCGGGCCCGGGCGGGTGCCCGACGGCGTCGCGATACACCGGCTGCCGTTTCACGAGCTTGCCAAACCCGGCGCGGAGGCGCCGCATGAGCAGAGCTTCCAGCGCATGATGACCGAAAAACCCGACGACGAAGACGTGACGGTGGCTGCGGGCCGGTTCATGACCGAGGAGTACCAGAAGTTCCCGACGCTGCCCGGTGCGCATTTGGCTGTGCGCCAGGTCATTTCGATGCTCGCCGGGCAGCGCCCGGTCATCGCGCACTGCTTCGCCGGTAAGGACCGCACGGGCTTCACGGTCGCAACCGTGCTCGAGGCGGTCGGTGTGCAGCGCGATGCCATCCTGGCCGACTTCCTGCGCAGTAACGAGGCAGTACCGCAGCTTCGCGAAAGCATCCTCGAGTCGATCCGCAACCGGTCAGAGGACACCACCGACGAAATCGTCACCTTCGCCGAGGCGCGGCTTACCGAGGAGGTGCTCGGCGTGCGCGAGGACTACCTCGAAACCGCCCGACGTTCGATCGTCGAGAACTACGGCTCGGTGCGGGGCTACCTCGAGGCCGCCGGCGTCACCGACGATGAGGTCGTGCGGCTGCGCACCGTCCTGCTCGGCTGAAATCCGGTCAGGCCCCGCCTTTTTCGGCCTCGTACTTCTGCGTCATGTGCTCGATTGCGGACAGCTGCGTCTGGGCCAGGTTCTCGCGCACATCGCGGGCGCGCGCCGCGGCGTCGAGCGTCGGCTGGGCCTGACCCTGGAAGTGCGGTATGACCTCGGCGGCGAACAGTTCCGCGCTGCGCTTGGTGGCGGCGGGATTGGCCCATTCGTGGCCCATCTGGAGCATGCACCCGAAGCCGCCGGACTGATCCCACAGCCGCTGCACCTGGGCGCGGGCTCGTTCGGGTGTTCCGATCACTCCGGCGCCCGCGTTGTTGATGATGTCGATCATGTCGTCGATCCGGTCCCCGGGAATCGTCATCTGCGGGAATGCGGCGACCTTCTGGAAGTAGTTGAACCACGGCTCGATACCGAAGCGGACGTCGGCGCGCGCTTGTTCGTCGGTTTCAGCGATGTGCATGGGGCACACCAGCGACCAGTTGCGGCGGTCGACCGTGGTGCCGAACGCGGCCGCCCGTTCCTCGGCGATCCCCCAGTGATGCGCGAGCGCATCGAATCCCTCGACGACGAGCGTCGCACCGATCGACAGCAGGCCGATTCCGTGCTTGCCTGCCAGCCGCGCCCCGGTCGGCGAGGCCACCGCGGCGACACTGAGCGGGATGCCGTCCTCCGCATAAGGCGCCAGTTGCAGTCTGGCGTCGTGGAGTTCGTGGGTGGCGGTCTTGGCCGAGACCGTTTCACCCTTGAGCAACCGCACGACGATGTCGAGGTTGGTCTCCAGAAGTTCACGGGTGTCGGTGGGCGTCAGGCCGATCATCGCCGAGTCGGTGGGCAGCGAGCCGGGCCCCATGCCGCCGATGATGCGGCCGTGGGTGAGGTGGTCGAGCAGCATCAGCCGGTCGGCCGCCCACAGCGGGTTGTGGTACGCCAGCGAGATGACGCCGGTGCCGAACCGGATCCTCTTGGCGCGCTGCGCGGCCGCCGCGATGAACACCTCGGGTGAGCTGATGATCTCGCTTCCCGCCGAATGGTGCTCGCCGATCCACGCCTCGTCGAAGCCCAGCGCGTCGAGGTGCTCGATGAGCTCCAGATCGCGCTGCAGCGCGAGCGTCGGGTTGGTGCCGGCGCGGTGGAACGGTGCGATGAAGTATCCGAAACGCAGCTTGGCCATGCCTGCAAGCTACTGCGTCAGGTACACCCCGATGACCCAAACGACGGTGGCGAGCAATGCGCCGGCCATTTCGACGCCGACCGACAAGGCGACGCCCTTGAGCGCATGCTTCGTCGACACCCACGCCACGCGCCGGTCGTGCCGGTTGGTCAGTTCAGAGAGATAGATGCCCAGCACGAAGCCAATCGGGAGTCCGAGTATGGGGATCACGAAGAAGCCGACCACGCCGAGCGCTCCGCCCGCGACCAGGCTCAGGGTGCGCACATCGGCCTCCCGCATCCGTCGCACCGGCCACGTGTACTTGATCAGCGCCGCAGCACCGAGCAGCACGGTCGCCACGGCCAGCGTCACCCACGCGGCGGGTTCCCGCTCGACGAGCGCCCACACCGCGATCGCCCCGAAGACCAGCAGTGTCCCGGGAAGCACCGGCACCACGATGCCGACGATGCCGACCGCGATGGCCAACGCGACAAGCACGATCCCGCCGGTGGTCATGTGTTGAATCTACGTGTGGTCGTAGCGGCTCGAGCGCGGTCGGCTCACGGGCGCCGGGCGCGCACCCACTGGAGGTTGCCGACAGACTTGGTGCGCACGCCGACGAACCCGCGTTGCTCGAACATGTCGCCGAGTTCGTCTTCGGCGAAGAAGCGGGCCCCGCCGCTGGACAACCATCGCAGCGGCGGCGGCACATTGCCGACCGTGGGCGCCATGATCGCGATCCGGCCGCCCGGCCGCAGCACGCGGTACATCTCGGCCACCGCCGACGACGGCTCGGGGATCAGCTGCACCACCGCCAGCGACGTCACCGCGTCGAAGGTCTCGCCAAACGGCAACCGCTGGGCGTCCGCCCGCAGGAATCCGACGTTGGGCCCGGCCTGCGCGCTGACCGCCCGCGCCAGCATCGGTTTCGAGATGTCGATGCCCAGCGCCAACCCGCCCGGTCCCGCCGCGCGGGCCAGCGAGGCGGTGACGTTGCCCGGCCCGCTTCCGATGTCGAGCGCGATACCGCCCTTCGGAATGTCGAGCCAGTCGATCGGCAGCTGCCACGCGCCCACGAATCTGCGGGCGATGCCCTGGGCGTAATCGTAGAACATCGAACCCGGACCCGACGCCCACACGGCCTGGATCAGACCGCGGTTCGCCGGCGGTGTCTGCTGCGGTGATGCCGCGTCGTCGAGCAGGTCCAGGTAGCCGTCGCGGACCTCGAGACGCGCCGGCGGATCGGAGAACAGCTCGACCGCCCTGCGCAGCGCAGGCGGCAGCGATGATGTCGGCTGATCGGTCACGCTTTCACGCTACCCCTGCGGTTCAGGCCCCGAGCTGGTCGGCCAGGTCGGCGAAATCGGCTGCCATGACGTCGAACTCGCCATCCTCGATCCTCGACGGGCGGCGGCGGCCCGCCCCGTACTCCAGCGGCCGGTCGACGTAGGCGGTCATCAGGCCCGCCCGCTTCGCACCGCGCAGGTCGCTGGCGTGCGCGGCCACCAGCATCAGCTCACCGGGCGCGACGTCGAGCAGCTCAGCGCACCCGAGATAGGCCTCGGGATCGGGTTTGTAGTGGCAGAACAGCTCGGCCGAGATCACACAATCCCACGGCAGACCCGCACGCTTGGCCATATTCGTCAGCAGCGAGACGTTCCCGTTGGACAGCGTCGTGATGAGGTAGCGCGCCTTCAACCTTGTAAGGCCGTCCACGGCGTCGGGCCACGGGTCGAGGCGGTGCCAGGCCCGGTTGAGATTTCCGACGGCCGCGGCATCGACGCTCGTGATCCCCGCCGTGTCGAGCAGCTCGACGAGGATCATGCGGTGCAGGTCGTCGATCTTGGTCCACGGCAGCTCACCGCGGCGCACCCGGTCCATCGCTGGCGGATAGCCGGCCCGCCAGTCGTCGGCGAAGGCCGCCCAATCCCGTTGCACGCCATGGGCACGACCGAACTCCTCGAGCTCGCGGATGATGCTCGAACGCCAGTCGACGACGGTGCCGAACACGTCGAATGCCAGCGCCTTCGGCATCTACGGCTCCAACACGACCTTGCCGAGCACACCGCCGTCCGCGAGTGCCTGCAAAGCCTCAGCGCCCTTCGACAGCGCGAAGCGCATCGGCGGCGGCGGGCGCAATCCCGCCTCGACAAGCTGCGCGACGCCGAACTCGAACACCGACTGCGATCCCGGCTTGCGGTTCACATATTCGCCGTAGCCCACCCCGATCACCGCCACATTGCGCAGCAGCAGCCGGTTCACCCTCACCGTCGGAATCCCGCCCGCCGCAAAACCGATCACCAGCAGCCTGCCCTCCACGGCGAGCGCGCGGATCGCGTCGTCGAACGCGTCGCCGCCGATGGGGTCGACCACAAGATCGACACCGCGGCCGTCGGTCGCGTCCTTGACCGCCTGCAGCCAGCCGTCGGTCAGCGGTAGCATGACGTCGGCGCCCAGCGACTCGACGAATTCGATCGCGTGCGGCCGGTGCACCATCGCGATCACCCTGGCGCCCAACGCCTTCGCGATCTGTACCGCCGCGGTACCCACACCGCCCGCCGATCCCAGGACCAGCACCGTCTCGCCCGGTCGCAGCGCGCCCCGCTTGGCCAGCGCGAAATACATCGTCTGGTAGTTGCCCAGCAGCGCAACGGCTTCCGCGTCGTCGAGGCCGTCGGGCGTCGGTGTCAAGCTCTCAGGCGACACCGCCACCCGCTCGGCCCACCCGCCGAGCATCGACAGCGCGGTCACCCGCTGCCCGGGCTTGAACTCCGACTCGTACGGCGCCGAGCGCACCACCCCGGCGACCTCCATGCCGGGAACGAACGGCGGTTCGAGCCGCAGCTGGTACTCCCCGCGCAGCAGCAACAGGTCCGGGAAGCTGACGCCGGCCGCACCGACGTCGACAACGACGACGTCCTCGCCGCCGACATCATCGACATCGGTGTACGCCAGCCCAGCCGGCCCGGTGAGTTCCTGCGCGACAAGCGCTTTCATGGAACTCAGCCGAGGCTGAAGGTGGCCCGCTGCGCCGCCGACAGGTCGGTGATCTCGCCCCACTTCGCGGCGATGTCGTCGACAGAAGGCACCTCGGAGAAGGTGAGCCCCTCGTTCTGGAACAGCGCTACCCGTTGAACTTTGCCGCCACCGACGATGAACACCGAAGCGGTGTCGGGCAGTTCCTCGGTCATCAGGTAGGCCACCACGGGCGCAACGTATTCCGGCGTCAGCTTCTCGAAGACCTCCGGCGGCAGGATGTCCTGCGTCATCCGGGTCGCCGCGATCGGGGCGACGGCGTTGGCCTTGATGTTGTACTTCGCGCCCTCCTGGGCCAGCGTGTTGATCAGGCCGACGAGGCCGAGCTTGGCGGCGCCGTAGTTGGCCTGGCCGAAGTTTCCGAACAGACCGCTGGTCGAGGTGGCGACCACGACCCGCCCGAAGCCGTTCTCCCGGAAGTGCGGCCATGCGGCGCGGATCACGTTGTAGCCGCCGTACAGGTGCACCTTGAGCACGGCGTCCCAGTTGGCGAACTCCATCTTGTGGAATGTGCCGTCGCGCAGGATGCCCGCGTTGGAGACCACACCGTCGACCTTGCCGAACTCGTCGAGCGCGGTCTTGATGATGTTCTCGGCGCCCTCGGGCTCGGCGACCGAGTCGTAGTTGGCGACCGCGCGGCCACCGGCGTCCTTGATCTCCTGGACGACCTGGTCAGCCATGTTCTGGCCGGCGCCGGTGCCGTCTCGGGCACCGCCGAGGTCGTTGACGACGACGCTGGCGCCCTCTTTGGCGAGCGTCAACGCGTATTCGCGTCCGAGTCCGCCTCCGGCCCCGGTGACGACGACGACGCGATCCTGCACTCCTGGCATGGGGTTCCTTTCCACATTCCGCCGCGATTTCGGTGTAGTTGGTTGCGCTGCCCGCCACCAACTACACCCGAATCGCTAAAACAGGCGTTTGGCGAGCTTCAGCGCCTTCTCTGTATACGGGGGATAGATGAACGCGCCGACATCGGGTCGGGTCGGTTTGGTCATCACGGTCTTCTTGTGACTGAACTGCTCGAAGCCGTAGCGGCCGTGGTAGGCGCCCATGCCCGAGGGCCCGACGCCGCCGAACGGCAGCTTGTTGGTGGCGAAGTGGAACAGCAGGTGGTTGACCACCATCCCGCCGGCCGGCACCTCCTTGATCACCCGTTCCCTGATGCTCTTGGTCTTGGTGAACAGGTAGGCCGCCAGCGGCTTCGGCCGCGAATTGACGAAACTGATTGCGTCGTCGAGTGATTGGACCGTCACGACGGGCAGGATCGGGCCGAAGATCTCGTCGGTCATCAACGGTTCGGCCGGGTCGGGGTCGACGACGACGGTCGGCTGGATGCTGATCTTCGACGCGTCCGAACCACCGCCGACGACCACCTCACCCTTGGTCGCGGCCAACGCGTCGGTCAGCCGTCCGAAGTGGCGTTCGTTGACGATGCGTTTGCCGCCGGGGTTCTCCGACTCGAACGTCGTCACCGCCTCTTTGATCTTGTCGACCAGCTTGTCGCGGATCTTCGCGTCGGCGAGCACATAGTCGGGCGCGATGCAGATCTGCCCGGAGTTGATCAGCTTCGTCCACGCGATGCGCTTGGCCGCGACATCGATGTCGGCATCGGCGGAGACGATCACCGGGCTCTTCCCGCCGAGTTCGAGCGTGACCGGCGTCAGATGCGGTGCGGCGCCTTCGTAGACCTTGCGGCCGATCTCGGTGCCGCCGGTGAAGCAGATGTGGTCGAAGCCCTGCGCGATGAGCTCCTGGCTGACCGAGCCGTCGCCCTCGACCACCGCGATCGCGTCGGAGTCGAGGTAGCGCGGCACCAGTTCGGCCATCAGCGCCGACGACGCCGGACAGACTTCCGAGGGCTTGAGGACCACGGTGTTGCCCGCCGCGATCGCCCCGATCGCCGGGCCGAGCGTCAGCACGAACGGGAAGTTCCACGCGCCGATGACCAGCACCGTGCCGAACGGTTCGTATTCGACCCAGCCCCGGCCCGGCAGCTGCGACATCTCGAGCAGCCGATAGCGGCGCTTGGTCCACTTCTTGACGTTCTTGGCGGCGTCCTTGGCCTCACCGGCGGTGCTCGCGATGTCGGCCAGCCACGCCTCGAAACGGTTGCGCCCCAGATCCTGTTCGAGCGCGGCGGCGATGGCCTCCTCGTTCTCGACGGCGAGGCGTTCGATCGCCTTGAGCTGCCTTATGCGCCACTCGATGTCCCTCGTGCGGCCGGTTTTGAAGGTCTCGCGCAGGCGACGCACGATGCTGGGGATGTCTTCGGTGGCTTGCGCCGGAGTGGCGATATCGGCGGTCATGGGGAGTCCTTCCTGACCCGAGGAATGCCCCGATCCTAACCAACCGGTTGAACCGCCCAGAAGGCCTCGCGCCTTTTCCGCGTGAGCCCTCGCGCATGCGGGCCGTGAGCCCTCGCGCTAGCCGGCGAGCGACCGCGTTTGCCCGTCGACGCGCCGCGATTCAGCGTACGAACGCGGTCGCTCGCGGGGCTTCGGTGCCCGACGCGCGGTAGATCAGACCTTCTGAGCGATGACGAACTCGGAAAACCCGTCGTCGTTGGCGTACTCCTCGGGAAGCACCCAGCGGTCCAGCCGGCGCATCTCCTGTTGCGAGGTCACCGCGGTCGACCGCCACCCGTGCGCGTCGAGCCACTCGGAGACGTCGGCGCGGTCGGGGTCGTTGTACATCAGCTCCGCGACGTCGACGGACTCCTCCATCCCCAGCTGCGCCCGCACCTTCTCGAAACGTTCCCGCATCTGCTCGCGCCGCTCCTCGGCCTGCACCCCGACCGTCTCCACCGAGACGCGGCTACCCGGCGCGCTGAGCGCGGTGATCTGCTCGAAGAGCCGATCCTGGGCCTCGGCGGGCAGGTACATCAGAAGACCCTCGGCCAGCCACGCGGTCGGGGCGTCGGGGTCCAGGCCCGCGTCCCGCAGCGCGCCCGGCCAGTCCTGGCGCAGGTCGACGGCCACCGCGACGCGCTTGGCGGTCGGCAAAGCGCCTTCCTCTGCCAGCCGGGCGGCCTTGTACTCGAGCACCTTGGGCTGGTCGATCTCGTACACCGACGTCCCCGCGGGCCACTGCAGGCGGTAGGCGCGGGAGTCGAGCCCCGAGGCCAGGATGACGACCTGCCGGATACCGGCCTCGACGGCATCGGTGAAGTACTCGTCGAAGAAGTGCGTCCGCACCGCCTGGTAGTTGCCCATGTGCTCGAAGATCGCGGCGACGTCCTCATCCGCGTCGGCGACCTTGACTCGGGTCTCCGGGTCGAGCATGACGTCCCATACGCCGCCACCGGCACCCGCGACCAGAACTTTGGCGTAGGGATCGCGGATCAGCGGGTCGTCTCGTTCGGTCTCGGCGGCTCGGGCTGAGGCCACCATCACCGCGGTCATGCCCACGCTGGTGGCGATGTCCCAGGTGTCGTCTTCAGTGCGCAGCGAACTCATCGTCCGCCATCGTAGCCGAGAACTTAGGCTAGCTATCGAGCGTGGGGTCGTCGGTCAGGACTGCAGGCGCCACAGGTTGTTGGACATCAGCAGCTCGAACTGGCGCACCACCGCTTTGAGCTCCTCGTGGCTGCCGACGAATCCTGCATAGAAGCCCATCCCCCACATCACCGCGACCAGCATCTCGACCAGTGAGTCGACCTCGGTGTCGGTGGTGAGCTCGCCGCGCGCAATCGCGTCGTTGACCGCCCAGGCCACGAACTCGCGGGAGTCCTTGAGTGAGTCGTGCTCCTCGTCGCTGAGCTCCGGATGGCGCTGTGCCTCGAGCACCGACGTCACCAAAAACGCAGCGGCCGAACGATCTTCGGAATCGGCCTGCATCGCCGCCGTGAAGTACGCCGACAATCTGGCGAGCAGTTTGGTTTCGTCTTGCGCGCGCGATTTCCCCGCGGTGACTATCGCGGCGTTGGTCTGCTGCACGACTTCACGCCATAAAACCTGCTTATTGGCGAAATAGTGGTTGATCGCGGGACGGGTCAGATCCGCGCGAATGGCGATCGCCTGGAAGGTCGCGGCATCGTATCCGAGTTCGCTGAAAACCTCGCGCGCCGCTCCTATGATGCGCTCACGCGTCTCGGCAGCCTTCGCTGCGGGGGGACGACCCGGACCTCTACTCGCCGTATGCGGCACGGTCAAATTGTGCCACACGTCACTTACCTCTTCAGACGTCCACTTCCCCGGAGAGCCCCGACCAGCCCTTAATCAGCAAATTGCGGACTTTGCGGTGGGAAATTCCACGTAGAGAATCGGCCCGACTTAGAACTAATGTCCACGTAATGGTGAGCGTCGTATCGCGGGACGGTTACTTCGACGTGGGTATCGAGATCCTGTCCGACCTGGGGTACGGCGGACTGAAGCTCGCGGAGGTCTGTCAACGCCTCGGCGTGACGACCGGCTCGTTCTACCACTACTTCCCGAACTGGCCCGCCTACACCAGGGAACTGCTCGCACACTGGACGCAGGAGCGCACCGTGCGGGTGATCGAAGCGGTGCGCGCCGAGCCCAACCCGCGGCGGCGCATCGACGCCCTGTTCCAGTCCGCCCTCGACGTGCCGCACAGCGCCGAATCCGCCATTCGCGTGTGGAGTGCGCTGGACCCGCACGTGCACGAGGTACAGGTGGCAGTCGACCAGCAGCGCTTCGACATCCTGTACGAGTCGGCGTTCGAGATCCTGCAGCACAAGAGGCAGGCGCAGCTCTTCGCCGAGTGCGCGGTGTACGTCTTCGTCGGCTATGAGCAGACGACGTTGCCGCGCGACCCCGAGGGGTTGCGATGGATCTCCGCGGAATTGCGCGAGGCCCTCGACGACGGTCGGTTCGCGACGGTTCCCGACGGTGATTAGCGCGGGAATCGGGGTTGTCGCTCACTGAAGTCGTCGCCCCGGTGTGGCGCCACGCGGAGCACCGACTGCGACGGCGCGATCCCGAGCTCGACGCGCTGCGCCGTGCGATCCGGGCGGCGATCGTGCTGCCGATCGCCGCCGCGGTGAGCTTCGCGGTCGGCGGTGGGACCCAGACGCCGATGATCACGATCTTCGGTTCGGTCGCGCTGCTGATCCTGGTCGACTTCCCCGGAAACCGGCCGGCTCGCGCGCTGGCCTACTTCGGGCTCGCCTTCAACGGCGCCGTCCTGATCACGCTCGGCACCCTGGTGGCTCCGCATCCCTGGCTCGCCGTCGCGGCGATGTTCGTCCTCGGGGTGGTCGTCACGTTCTCCGGGGTGCTCAGCGAGATCGTCGCCGCCGGGCAGCGCGCCACGCTGATGACGTTCGTGTTGCCCGCGTGCACTCCCCCCGGTCCCATACCCGATCGGCTGCTCGGCTGGTTCATAGCCCTGGTGTGCTGTGTGCCCGCCGCGCTGTTTCTCCTGCCGCCGCGCCACCACGACGAGCTGCGTAGCGGTGCCGCGCGCGTGTGCGACCGGTTGGCCGACTGTCTACAGGGCACCACCCCGGCCAGGAACGTGACCCGGGCGATGAACCAACTGTGGGAAACGTTCCTGGGTGCCGACTACCGACCCGTCGCGCTCACCGCGGGCAGCCGCGCCCTGGTCCGGGTGGTCGACGACCTCGGTTGGCTGTCAGATCGGATCACCGACGGCACGGGGCAACTCCTCGGCGAGATGAAACACCCGCTGATCCGGGTGCTGCGCGATTCGGCGGCAGTACTGCAGATCTCCGACGTCTCTACCCGCGCCGCCCGCACCGCAGACCTCGACACGGCGCTCTCCGAACTGCGTGAGATCGCCCAGGGGCACTACCGCGAGGACATCCTCGAGATCCTTGCATCGTCGGACGAGGCGGACGCGATCACGGTCGGCCGTAATCTGCTGGCACGACGCACCTTTTCGGCGACGGTAGGCGTCACCGGCCGAATCATCCGCAACGCCGCGGCCGCCGATGCGCGCCCGGTGTGGGCGCGGGTGCTGGGCCGTGGCCTGCCCAAGACCGGCACCGCCGACTGGGTGATGCCGGAGACGACGGCCGTCGCCGCCATCACCCGCGGGTTCCTCGCCACCCGGGCGGTGGTGTTGCGCAACAGCATTCGCACGGGGCTCGGCTTGGCGCTGGCGGTCGCCGTCACTCACCTGTTCCCGCTCGAGCGCGGTTTCTGGGTCGTACTCGGGGCGATGTCGGTGTTGCGCAGCAGCGCGCTGACCACCGGCACGCGGATGCTGCGGGCGGTCGCCGGTACCGCGATCGGATTTCTGTTGGGCGTCGGGCTCATCGAGCTTGTCGGCGTCGATCCCCTCGTCATGTGGATACTCCTGCCGGCGGTGGCTTTCGGATCCGCCTTCGTCCCGGAGGTCGCCTCCTTCATCGCCGGCCAGGCCGCCTTCACGATGATGGTGCTGATCATCTTCAACCTGATCGCGCCGTCGGGATGGAGCGTCGGGCTGATCCGCGTCGAGGATGTCGTGGTCGGCGCGCTCGTCGGGGTGGTGGTGTCGGTCCTGTTGTGGCCGCGGGGGGTGGGTAACCGGTTGGGACGGGCCATCGACGACGCGTTCGCCGTCGGCGCGACGTTCCTCAAGGCCGCGGTGCTGAGGGTGACGCGCGGGGCGTCGGAGCAGGCCGCCGATCGGGTGATCGCGCTGAGCCAGCAGGCGCTACGGGCGACGCGGACCGTGGATGACGCGGTGCGACAGTTCCTTTCGGAGAGCAGCGGGCCCACCGATATCCGCGGACCCGCGGTGCGATCGGCGAACCGGGCCATCAGGCTGCGCGCCGCCGCCGAACTGATCGCCGATGTCGTTCCCCCGCCGCACGGGATCTATCCCAGGACAAGGGCGGTGCTCGAGACCCACGCCGAGGCGATCTGCGCGAGGGTCACCGGCGGCGCGGTTCATCCGCCGCCACCGCTCAGCGACGATTTCGTGACCGCCCTGCGCGCCGAGGCCACCGACGACGACCTCGCGGTTCCCGCGGCGCTGCCTTTGGTGGCCGTCGCCGCCCATCTCGGGGCGCTGAACCTGCTGTACCCCAAGGGCGCACCGGCACGGCCGATCAATGGCGGTGAGGCATAAGCGCATTCGGAGGAATCTGGCCGAACTTGCCTGCCTGGTAGTCCTCGAGCGCCTCGATGAGTTCGGACTTGCTGTTCATCACGAACGGGCCGTACTGGAACACGGGTTCCCGAATCGGGAGGCCGCCGAGAATCAGTACTTCAAGTGCGGGACGGTGAGCGTCCTGGCTCCGGTGTGCTTCCACCTTGATCCGGTCGCCGGGCCCGAGTACGGCAAGCTGCCCCTGGTGGATCGGGTGCGCGACGGGGCCGACCGTACCGCGTCCGGACAGCACGTAGACCAGCGCGTTGAAGTCGCGTCTCCAGGGCAGGTGGAGTTGGGCACCGGGTTGAATCGTGGCATGTGCCAACGTGATCGGGGTATGTGTCGCACCAGGGCCGACGTGGCCGTCAACGTCACCGGCGACGATTCGGACCAGCGCGCCACCGTCCTCGGAAGACAACAGCTTGACCTGGCCGCCCTCGATGGCCTGGTATCTCGGCGTCGCGAACTTGTCCTTGCGGGGTAGGTTGACCCACAGCTGGATGCCATGGAACATGCCGCCACTTTCGACGAGCTCGGCGGGTGGCGTCTCGATGTGCAGGATGCCGGAACCGGCGGTCATCCACTGAGTGGCGCCATCGGTGATCAGCCCGCCGCCACCGTGGGAGTCCTGGTGCGCGAATCGGCCGTCGATCATGTAGGTGACGGTTTCGAACCCGCGGTGCGGATGCCAGTCGGTGCCTCGCGGCTCTCCCGGCTCGTACTCCACCTCGCCCATCTGGTCCATGTGAACGAACGGATCGAGCTCGGCCGCCGAGACCCCGGCGAACGCGCGGACGACGGGAAAACCCTCGCCTTCGAAGCCGCGCGGCCCGGTGGTGATCGACCGAACGGGACGGTCGGTATCCGACGGTCCGGCGGTGGTGATGCGAGGAAGGGTGAGCGTATCGGCGGTCACTGCAGGCATGTACTGAATAACCGGACTGCAGTCCGATCCATTCCCCGCCTGTGGATAACTTGTCGCGGGTGTCACACCCCGGAGCTACGCTTTCGTACATGCGTTCGAATCAAGTTTCCGATGTGCTCACCGGGCTGTGTTATGTCTCTGGACATAGGTGACAGTTCTGCATCAGGACATCGGTAACACTTTGCGTGGTTCTGGTGGTGACACT
>NZ_LZIK01000020.1:0-509 GCF_001667105.1 Mycobacterium sp. 852002-51152_SCH6134967
GATCTGGGGTCGCGCACGATCCGCGAGGAGATCGATGCGATGGAGGTGCTGGGCATCAACCCGGTCCAGCGTTTGGTGACCCCGCGCATGTTGGCCTCGGGACTGGTCGCACTGCTGCTCAACAGTTTGGTGGTGATCATCGGGATCCTGGGTGGTTACACGTTTTCGGTGTTCATCCAGGATGTGAACCCGGGTGCGTTCGCGGCCGGGATCACGCTGTTGACCGGGGTGCCTGAGGTGATCATTTCGTGTGTGAAGGCGGCGTTGTTTGGTCTGATCGCCGGGTTGGTGGCGTGTTTTCGCGGGTTGACGATCACCGGTGGTGGCGCCAAGGCGGTCGGTAACGCGGTCAACGAGACGGTGGTGTATGCGTTCATGGCGTTGTTCGTGATCAACGTGGTCGTGACCGCGATCGGTATTCGGATGACGACGGGCTGATCGGGAGCTATCGATGGGAACCGTACAAGTTCTGCGCAGCACCTATCCGCGCCTGACTCGGGGGGCGCGCA